>DATAJQ010000239.1:0-3632 GCA_036262095.1 Chitinophagaceae bacterium
GAAAACGGAAAAGATCGTGGAGGATTATGTGCGGGTGCAGCGGTTAAGAAATATCCGCAATGCAGCCGTTATCGTTATCGACAACCGGACGCATAAGGTGATCACGTATGTCGGCTCCTCGGGCTTTAATGATACACTGGATGGCGGGCAGGTGAATGGAGCAGCCGCGGTGCGCCAGCCAGGAAGCACTTTAAAGCCCTTATTGTATGCCCTGTGTTTTGATGAGGGGTTACTGACACCAAAAACAGTTATGCCTGATGTGCCGGTGAATTATGAAGGCTATGCCCCGGAAAACTATGATCAGAAATTCAATGGGTACGTCACTATACAATATGCACTGGAGCATTCCCTGAACATACCTGCGGTAAAAAGCCTGAATCTGCTCGGGAAGGAAAAAATGGTGCAGGAACTGGTGCGTTGTCATTTCCGGCAGATCGAGAAAGACCGGAAAAAGCTGGGCCTGTCGATGATCCTTGGAGGATGCGGGACCACACTGGAAGAGCTGACCGGCCTTTTTTCATCGTTTGCAAATGAAGGAAAATTCATTCAGCCATCTTATTCGCATGAAGACAGTTTGCAACCAGCCATTCCCCTGATCAGCCCTGCAGCCAGTTACATGATCAATGATATTCTTTCCAAAGTGAACCGGCCTGATTTTCCACTTAACTGGACGGCTACAGAGCGGATGCCGAAAATAGCGTGGAAGACCGGCACCAGCTATGGCCGGCGCGACGGATGGAGCATTGGCTACAATAAAAACTATACCGTAGGTGTGTGGACAGGTAATTTTTCCGGTGCAGGCGTAACAGACCTCAGCGGCGCCAATATCGCAACACCCTTATTGTTCCGGATATTCAACACCATCGATTACAATAATGACAAGGAATGGTTTTCCCAACCGGCAGATTGTGATATCCGGCAGGTTTGCAGCGAAACAGGCTTACCGCCTTCGGAACACTGCACCAGCCTTACCACCGATTATTTCATCCCTCTCATCTCCACTACCAAACTTTGCAACAACTGGCAGGAAATGATGGTCAGCCCCGATGAAAAAATAGTTTATTGCAAAAGCTGCGCTCCGGCTACCGGCTATAAAAAGAAATGGTACAAGATCGTAGAACCGGAAATGCAATCCTGGTTTGAAGAGAACCGGATCGTTTACCAGCATATCCCCTCACATAATCCCGATTGTGAACTTATCTTTAAAGGCAATGCACCATTTATCCATTTCCCGGTGAATGGCGTGGAATACCTGATCAATAAAAAGAACCCTGAACCTTTGCAGCTTGTTTGCAAAACAGCTAATGATGTAAGCAAAGTGTACTGGTATATCAACAACAAATTTTATAAAGCCGGCCTGGCCGGCGAGAAACAATTCTTTATTCCTGAAGAAGGGCCGGTGAAGATATCATGCACCGATGATAAGGGGCGGAACAGGAATATCACTATTTATGTAAAGTATGTGAACTTATAGCCAACACAAACAGCTCATATCTTTTCCGCAGCCGCTTCTCCTGTATTGATCGCACCTTCCATAAAACCCTGCCAATCGGCAAGATGCTCGCCTGCAAAATGTGTATGGATATGCGAACGCGATAAAATGGGGCGCAATCCAAACCATTGACCTTTTCCATAGATCGCATAGGCCCCGTGGGAATATTCATCATTTCCCCAGTAATAATTGACCTGCTTTTCCAGCAACTGGCTTATATCACCAAATGCCGGCCCGAGCGTTTGCTGCACCATTGCAGCTTTCCATTGTTCGTCCTGGTTGGATACTACAGCTGCTTTGTCGCCAATGGTATAAGAGATCAGCACTCCTTTGGGCGATGACTGGTTTTTGGTTGCATGGTAAAAATAATGCGGCAACTGATCCGTTACCATATCGAAATCCTCTGCATTCCAGAAACGTTTGCTGAACAGGAGCGGGTTCTTATTGATCCGGGCATATTGCAGCTCATCCAATGCTGCAGCCTGTGCTGCGGGCAAAGCAGGTTGCCAGTTTATTTTTTTTACAGCAAATGCTGGAGCTGTACAAATAATTTTATCTGCTTTGAATATCGCATCATTCGCACAATGAACTGCCACTCCCCCTTTTGGGTCCTGTACTATACGTTTTACTGCATGCTTTAATTTAATACTATCCATGCCGATCGCTTCAGCCATCTTTTGCGCCAACAGGCTATTTCCACCCCTGATCTTGTAATCCATTTCATTCTTTTCACTGCTTTCAGCATATTCAGACAAAGCAGCAAAAGCAGAAACATGACGAATAGTTTCGCCAAAATCAGTACTGTCTAACAATTCCCTTATGTCCAGGTCCCTGCCCTCACATCCGTTATTAACAAGATAACGCCACCAGTCGATTTTATCCAGTTTGACCTTATCCGCATTGCTCATTCTATCATAACGGGCGATCAATTGTGCGAATTTATTTTTCCATTCAGGGCTGTAGTCCCACTCACCACTCTTATGATATTTCCCTTTATAAATAAGATGGGAGTTGAACTGGTTATTGTCCAGCGTTAATCCAAACTCATTACAAAGATTCTGAAGCCGGGTATGCGAAGCTCCTACCCATTCGGCCCCAAGTTCCACTACCAGCTTTTCCTGCTCGTCCATGGTATGTGAAAACACGCGGCCGCTGATCCTGTTACGCGCTTCCAGGACCACAAAATCAATTTTCTTTTTATGTAAATAATAGGCGGCTGACAGGCCGGCAAAGCCTGCACCTATAATAATCACTTTAGGTCTTTTCCCAACAAAAAACTTCCCCCAGGAGGAGGAAGTTAGTATGATGCCGGCCGAAGCCAGGGAACTTTGTTTAATGAACTGCCTTCGTGAACTCATAGGTAGGTTGCAGTTTGGTTTATGGTTTATAAATCGCTTTTATCAGCTATACTGATGCGGCTGATCAATCCGCTTTTTTCACACTTCCTGCACCGCTGACATTGGAATCTACCGAAGCATTTCCTTTATAGCGTATGCTGGAAGAACCACTGGCATGGACATCGAGCTTTACACTTGCATACACATCCACATCACCGGCCCCGGATATTTCCACATCTACATTTTCAGCAAGAAGTTCAAATGCTTTAACATTGGAACTGCCGGACCCGTCGATAGAAAGATTTTTGGTTTCTCCTTTTAAAGCAATATCGCAGGCTCCGCTGGCTTCCACACCCACATTAGGAGCTTTGATATCAAGATCGGCTGAACTTGCCCCGCTCAGATCAATATCCATTGTACCATCATTGCTCAGCCTGCTTTGCGCTACCACTTTGCAGGCGCCGGATGCGCCCACTTTGCGGTAAGCAGGTGCTGACACATACACTTTGATTTTACCGGTAGGATCAAGATTGGTATTGTTGGCAGGGCGGACACGCAGTATATCCCCGTCTTTATACACTTCAATGTATTGCTGCAGGTTTTTATCAGTTTCCACTTTTACGGAGTATACAGATTCCTGTGTCAGATATAGTTCTATCGCTCCGCTTACATCCACCCCTTTGAAATCAGTTATTCCTGAACGGGTTTCGGAAGTCACCTGTCCGTCTCCCTTTATTCTTTCACCCCCGATATAGTTACAGGAAGAAAAAAGGACGATTATAGCAAGAGAAAAAAGCAATACG
>DATAJQ010000240.1:0-9437 GCA_036262095.1 Chitinophagaceae bacterium
CTTAAACAATGTTAATATGCGTTCATTTTTCATATTGTTAACAACCGTTTTTATCGGGCAAATGGCTTTTGCACAGCAGGCAGAAGATTCTGTTAAAACTGTGATCAATACAATGTTCGCTGCCATGCGCAACGGTGATGCAGCTTCTTTCAAATCTGTGTTTGCAGACAAAGTGATCATGCAAACCATTTCCCGGAACAAGGAAGGGAAAACGATTGTGCGCGATGAGAACATCAACGAGTTTGCAGAAGTAGTAGGGAAGATGAAAAAAGATTCTGCAGATGAACGGATCAGTTTTGAAACAATAAGAATAGATGGACCCCTGGCTATTGTATGGACGCCGTATAATTTTTATCTGAATGGCGCTTTCAGCCATTGCGGCGTCAATTCATTTCAATTGGTAAAACTCGACGGTGCCTGGAAAATACAATACCTGATCGACACACGGCGCCGTACAGGCTGTCAGCCGTAGATCATCTTCCTTTGTTGCTTACGCGGTATTTTTTATTGACTTTGGGATTGTTGAAGTATTTGTTCAATTCTTCTTCGGTCATACCCTCTGTGGTCACATCTACAGGCACGTCAATCAACTGCATCTGGCTTTGCTTTAATTCTTCTTTAAGCTTCGCCGTTTTAGCAAGGATCTGCGGGTCGCGGTCGCCCAGTAAAGTATAGTCATACAGCATATATTCCAGCCGCTTGATGGAAGAGCGTATGAGGGAAGCCTGGTTTTGTTCTACCATTTTATTAGGAGCTGTCGCTTCTTTTACCGGCACAAGTGCCACTCCGGCGCTTGGCAATATTTTGCCGGCTGTTTCAGCCGAAGTTCCACCGGATGTGCTCAGGATGGTGCCTGTAAGGGCAGAAGTAGCCGAGGTAAGGTCGAAAGTTGTCCTCGCTCCCCTGGTTTTCCTGATCTTTTTATCTATCTGGAGGAAGGTATATTTTAATGTCATCAGGTGCTTTCTCAAATTTGATACTACTACCTCGTATTCCTGTTTTGCCATAGGGTAGTTGAGCGCATCTTTTATCGTGATCCGGACATTGGCAGTATCCCTTATCTGGAATTTGGGAGTGGAGCCAACAAAACTCAGGTTAAGTATTTTGGTTCTGGTGGTATCGGTCTCTTTTACAAAATCGAAAGGAATGGTCCAGGAAAACTCATCTCCGCATTTCCGTACAGGTTTATAATTCGAGATGGAGATATTGCTGGTAAATAAAATATCTTCAATCGTGAAATTGCCTGCTTCACACTGTATACTGAAGGAGATTGTTTCCCCTTCTTCTGCAATAAGCGTGCTGCCAACTGAAGGTTTCAGCTTGGGCAGCACCACGTCTGTGTTATAGAAAACAAGCGTAAAGCTGGTATCTATCCTTTCCTTGGGATTGGCAAGATTTTGAACACCTAATTTCACCGAATATTCTTCATCATATTTCAGCTTGCCGGACATGAAAAAGGATTTTTCCGCCTTAAAGGTCAGCATGCCGTTGTCCTTATTGATCTTAAGGCCAATAGGGGAGTTTTTCAGATACCAGTAATATTTGGTCTCATCCCGGTTAATGGCCAGTTTATAGGAAAGCACGGAGTCCACATGCAGTGTTATATAGGGAATGAGATTGACAATACGCAGTGTACTGTCCACAGGTTCTTCAGGTCTATGCTGAACGGTATCTACTAATGTTGTATCCTGGCTTTTTGCGGTGGATACGGACAATACAAATAATAGAAAGAAATATAATACTTTCTTGTGCATAGTTTAGTGCTGTTGGTAATCAAGTTGCAAAAATAACAGATTTTAGACAATGCTTTTGCTGTAATGGTTGCCCGTAAAAAAAGAAACCCCATCGTGGAAACGACGGGGTGTAAACCAAAACCAACTGCTTATGAGAAAGATTCTTACTGAATATTTATTTCTTGTGCTGTAGCTTTGACTACTTCTCTTTTAGGAAGGTTTAATACCAGCACTCCATTATTATATTTTGCGTCAATTCCAGCCGCGTCAATCTTTTCGTCCAGTGTAAAAGACCTTTTGAATGAACGGAAGCTGTACTCGCGCCGAACATGCTTCTCAGTGTTGCTGTTTTCTGCATTCTCTTTCACTTCCTGTTTCTTCTCAGCAGAAACTGTCAGCACATCCTGATCAACGTTCACTTTGAAATCAGATTTTTCGAAACCAGGGGCTATCACTTCAAGCGAATAGCCTTTATCAGTTTCTTTAATGTTCACCGGGGCAAACCCTTTAAACACGGTATCTGATCCATTCCTATACAAGACGGGGAGCTCAGAAAAAAGGTCGTCCACTAAATTGTTAAAGCTCTTCTCAAAAGGACGACGGCCGAATCTTACGTGTGTCATAAACTATTCTTTTTAATTTTTTGTTTTGTTGAATACGATAACTACTTTTCAAACCACGTACCACTGCCTTTTTTCTCCAATTTCCCTGACATCCTAACCTCAATCCTATTAAAAAAATGACAAAATGTCAACAATCTCCTCTTGACTGAGACATAATGTCCTGTTTTGTTTGCGTACCCTCCATCTTCATCCTCCCATTCGCGCCATTCGCCTTTATTCGAATCATTCGTACCCAAACCTTTTTGCCTATTTTTGCGTTTCATAACTAAACTCAACTATGTATCCAGAAGAAATAGTCACCCCCATGAAAGAAGAGCTGACAGACAACGGTTTCTCCGAGTTGCTGACAGCCGATGAAGTGAATGCCCAACTGGCGAAAAAAGGCACCACCCTGGTAATGATCAACTCCGTTTGCGGCTGTTCAGCGGGCAGTGCAAGGCCCGGAGTGCTGATGGCTGTTGTAAATGCCAAGAATAAACCGGATTTCCTGACCACCAGTTTTGCGGGTTTTGATATCGAAGCCATAAAAACACTGAGGGAGCACCTGCTTCCTTATCCTCCATCTTCACCAGCTATTGCCTTGTTTAAAGATGGTCAACTCGTACACTTTATCGAGCGTCACCAGATTGAAGGAAGGCCGGCGCAAATGATCGCCCATAACCTGATCGGTGCTTTCGACGAGTATTGTAACTAACAATAGAAATTAAAAAGTCAAAATTCAAAAATCAAAATTCCCCTCTCTCCGGAGAAATTTTGATTTTTGAATTTTGACTTTTTAATTAGAACGTATATTCGCCCTGCTTAAAACCAACACAATAAATGTATCCCAACCTCTATTTCGCCTTCAAAGATCTTTTTGGTGTAGAATGGACCTTTCTGCGGTTTGTCAATTCGTTTGGTTTTTTTGTGGCTATATCCTTTATACTGGCAGCCATCACCCTTACTGCGGAACTGAAACGCAAGAGCAGGGAAGGCCTGCTGCAACCCAAGGAAATGCAGGTAATGGTTGGGCAGCCTGCCACCGCTGCAGAATTGATCCTTAATTTTCTGCTTGGTTTTTTACTGGGTTATAAGATCCTGGCCCTGTTCATAATGGATGATTCCGCTACGGAAGATCCTCAGCAATTCATTTTTTCAGGCATTGGAAGCTGGCCAGCCGGTATCGGGCTGGGGCTTTTGTTTGCCGGACTGAAATGGTATGAGAAAAATAAACAAAAGCTGCCCAAACCGGAGAAAAGAACGATTCGGATCTGGCCGCAGGACAGGGTAGGGGAAATGACTATCCTGGCCCTGGTATTTGGCCTGATAGGGGCCAAGATGTTTGATATTTTTGAGAACTGGAGCGATTTCCTGGAGCACCCTTCTTCTTATTTATTTTCTCCATCCGGGCTTACTTTTTATGGCGGCCTGATCTGCGCTGCCATAGCCATTTGGATCTATGCCCGCAAGCATAATATCGGCTTCTGGCACCTGAATGATGCCGCTGCCCCGGCCCTTATGCTGGCTTATGGTGTGGGCAGGATCGGTTGCCAGGTGGCCGGGGATGGCGACTGGGGTATAAAAAACCTTAATCCTAAGCCTTTTAGCTGGCTGCCAGACTGGATGTGGGGGTATACTTATCCGCATAATGTAAACGAAGCAGGTAACCCGATCCCGGGCTGTGTAGGCAAATACTGCAATGAACTGGCTGCCCCTGTTTACCCCACTCCCTTCTATGAAGTGATCATGGGGCTGCTTTTATTCGCCCTTCTATGGTCTGTCCGCAAGAAACTGAAAGTGCCGGGCACCCTTTTTGCGCTCTACCTGATGGTGAACGGGATCGAAAGGTTTTTAATAGAAAAAATACGCGTGAATACGCACCTGAACCTGTTCGGTTTCCAACCCACCCAGGCGGAAGTGATCTCGACCCTTTTGTTCCTGACCGGGCTGGTGTTGTGGATCGTACTCAGAAGGCGGGCAAAGATGGCGAAATCCACATCCTGACGAGGGCGGAAAGTCTTTGTATTTTCTTTAAGAAATGCTGTCAAACGCGCTGCCAGTATAGCTTTCAGCTATAGGGGCGGGAAATATAATTACTTACAGCCAATTCTCTCATAATAATTATTAACAAGGACTATGAGATTCCGTTAATGCAATGTATTTTTGCAGACGGTTCGGGACGGTTTTATTCACTACCTTTTGCATATCCTGCAAACAAAGACTGTCTATTATTGTTTTTATTTAAACAGACAGATTCATTATGAGGCAACTCAAAATTGCTACCCAGATTACCAACAGGGATTCTCAGGCGGTTGAGAAGTACCTTCAGGAAATTTCAAAGATCTCTATGATCACTCCTGAAGAGGAAACCACGTTGGCACAGCGTATCAAGATGGGAGATCAGAAAGCACTGGACAAACTGGTGCAGGCAAACCTCCGCTTCGTGGTATCTGTGGCCAAACAATATCAACACCAGGGTTTATCACTGAGTGATCTTATTAACGAGGGCAACCTCGGCCTGATTAAAGCGGCACAACGCTTTGATGAAACCAAAGGTTTCAAATTTATTTCATACGCGGTATGGTGGATTCGCCAGTCCATCCTGCAGGCGTTGGCAGAGCAAGGCAGATTAGTCCGCCTGCCTCAAAACAAAATTGGCACTTACAACAAAGCCAACAAAGCTTACATGGCTTTCGAGCAGGAGCACGAAAGGGAACCATCAACAGAAGAGTTAGCTGAGTTGCTGGAAATGAGTGAAACAGAGATCAACAACATTTTCCAAAGCAATACCCGCCACACTTCACTGGATGCACCTGTGCACGAAGCAGAAGATGTAGCCATGGGAGATCTGCTGGAAGGTGGTGATGACACTGATGACGATGTGATGAAAGATTCGCTGAGAAACGAGATCCGTCGTGTACTTAAATCACTCAGCCCAAGGGAAGCTGAGATCGTGAACGCTTATTTCGGCCTGGATGGAGAACAAGGTGTTACCATCGAACAGATCGGCCAGAAATACGATCTTACCAAAGAACGTATCCGCCAGATCAAAGAAAGAGCGATCAAGCGTTTGCAGAAAGCACGCTACAGCAGCGCGCTGAAAGCTTACCTCGGATAATTATCTAACTATCATTTACCCGCCGTAGCCTTGGGGCAGGCTGGGACGATGTAAAATAGCAGCTTTACCCGCCAAAGCTTTAGCTTAGGCGGATTCGCCTAGGCTAAAGCTTCGGCGAATAAATCGATGGGTTTATTTAAAGAAAACAGCTCCGGACATTCAGTTGACCGGGGCTGTTTTTTGTTTTACGATGATACCCGTTATCTGTGGTTTTAATAATAATTGGCCTTTTTCTCACATTTCCGCTTGTTTGAGTTGCAACCTGTTCCCTCGGTCAACGGATAACGAACAACGGACAACGGTCAGCTCAACCACTCATATAAAATTTTAACTTTTACCTGCTTTCCGGTATAATTCGTAATCCCGTTTCCCCGTACATTTGCATGCCGATCCTCCATTGACTCCCAAATATTTGCCGGTATCTGTTCCACCCCGGCCCAACCAACGTTGCATAGCCATAAAAGCACGTATATAAAACCTGTTATGTTTATAGATCAAACTATGAGAAAGAGTCGGTCTTTTGTTTTCTATTTACTGGTCCCTGCTTTATTGTTCTCTGCTGCATCCAATGCGCAGCAAACAAGCACAGACAGCCTTTTGCAGGATGCCAGCCTGCCTAATGTGATACAATATGCTTTGAAAAGGCAACCCCTGGTTCAGCAATCCCTGATTGATGAACAGATCACAGCCTTGCAGGTGAAATCAAAACTGGCCGACTGGTATCCGCAGATCAATTTTAATTATTTGCTGCAGCACAACTTTGATGTACAGACCAATATTATTGGCGGCAACCCGGTAAAATTGGGTGTCGACAATACTTCTGCATTTCAGTTTGGCGCCACGCAAACCATCTTCAACCGCGATGTGCTGCTGGCCCTCCGTTCCCGCAATGATGTGCAATTGCAGGCAAGGCAACAAACTACCAGCAATAAAATAGATGTGGTGGTAAACGTGACCAAAGCTTTTTATGCTGTGTTGGCTACGCAACAGCAGATCAAAGTGGTGCAGGAAACGATCACCCGCCTGGAAAGAAGCCTGAAAGATGCACGCTCTCAATACGACGCAGGTGTGGCAGATAAAACAGATTATAAAAGAGCAACTATTGCGCTGAATAATGCCATTGCTTCAAGAAAAGCCACAGAAGAAAGCCTGAAGGCAAATATGGAAAACCTGAAAGCGGTAATGAACTATCCGCCATCAGGTACATTGAATATTGCTTACGACAGTATAGCGCTGGAGAATGCAATCCCCCAGGATACTTTGGCAAGAGTGGATATTGGCAGCAGGATAGAATATCAACAGCTTCAAACCCTGAAGCGCTTGCAGGAAGCCAACCTGAAATATAATAAGTGGAGTTTTATCCCTACACTTTCTGCCAATGGCGCTTATAATTTCAATTACCTGAATGACCAGTTTTCCAAATTATACAATCAATCCTACCCCAACTCATACATTGGTCTCACATTGGGATTGCCCATTTTCCAGGGAGGAAAAAGAAAGTATAATATCAAACAGGCAGAATGGCAATTGAAAAGGGTTGACCTGGATATCGTGAACCTGGAAAACTCAGTGAATGCAGAATACACTGCAGCCGTGGCGGCCTATAAGAGCAATCTTGCGAATTTCCTGGCGATAAAAGAAAACGTTCAACTGGCGCAGGAAGTGTATGATGTGATTCAATTGCAATATCGCTCCGGCATCAAAGCTTACCTGGAAGTGATAACAGCAGAAACAGATCTGCGCACTGCCCAGATCAATTATTTCAATGCGCTCTATAGTGTGTTAAGCAGTAAAGTGGATGTGCAACGTGCCTTGGGTACTGTGCAGTACTGATAACTCAAAATTAAAAATTCAAAGTAAAAATTAAAACGCAGTCGATGACCTTTTACAGAAGCTTCGCTTTTTGAATTTTTACTTTTGAATTTTGACTTGATTAATAATTTGTTTAGTTGGAATTTTAATATAGAAGTATGTTTTTAACATCAATCAAAACCTGGTCTGTTATTAGTGGTGCCTTGTTACTGGCCGCCTGCGGCGGTAAACAAACTGCACAACAGGCAGGCCCGCCCCCGGCTGTTCCCGTTACAGTAGAAGAAGCCAGGTCGGCCAATGCTGTATTTTATGATGAATATCCCGGCACTGTGGTGGCGCTCAATCAAACTGAGATCCGCGCACAGGTTACCGGTTATGTCACTGGCATCCATTTCAAAGATGGTGACAAAGTGATGAAAGGGCAACGGCTGTATTCTATCGATCAGCAGTTATACAATGCAAACTATGAGCAGGCAGTGGCAAACCTGCAAGTGCAGGAAACCAACCTTATGAAAGCACAGAAAGATGCCGACCGCTATCATGAGCTGGATAAAAAAGATGCGATCGCCAAACAACAGGTAGATTATGCAGATGCTGCACTGGAAGCCGCCAAAAAACAAGTGGCCGCAGCCCAGGCAAATGTAAATGCAGTAAGGACCAATGTTGGTTTTGCTAACATTACAGCACCGTTCACCGGCACTATTGGCATATCACAGGTGCGCAGCGGAACATCTGTGATCGCGGGTCAGACCGTGTTGAACACTATTTCAACAGATGATCCGATCGCTGTTGATTTCTCTGTGGATCAGAAAGCATATTACCAGTTTGCAAAACTGGAAAAAACAAGAAAGCCTGGTGACTCCACTTTCTCCATTGCTTTTGGCGGAGATGTATATCCTTTCCATGGTTCTGTATACACAATAGACCGTGCTGTTGATCCTCAAACAGCAACGATCAAGATAAGGTTGTCGTTTCCCAATAAAGAAAAGATCCTGAAAGCAGGCATGAACACTACGGTGCGCGTGCTTAACAGCGGTACGGAGAAATCAGTGATCATTCCTCATAAAGCCGTTACAGAGCAGTTGGGTGAGTTCTTCGTTTACGTGTTGGGAGACAGCAGCAAAGTGTCTCAACGTAAACTGGTATTGGGCAACGCGCTTGGATCAGACATCATCGTGAAGGATGGTTTGAAGGAAGGAGAGAAGATCGTGGTGCAGGGTGTGCAAAACCTGCGTGAAGGAGCGACAGTAGCTATTGCTCCTCCTGCTGGTGCAAATCCCGGCCCTGCGAAACAATAGATGAACATAATTTTTTGACAGTTGCAGGTACTATAAACGCCTGCACTTACCATTCACAAACATGATAGCAGAAACTTTTATAAAAAGACCGGTTACCGCCATTGTGATCTCCATTGTGCTGGTATTGGTGGGTATCATTTCATTGATCAACCTTCCTGTGGCGCAATATCCGGATATATCTCCGCCCACTGTTTCCATCTCCGGCAACTTTACCGGTGCCGATGCTCAAACGGTGGAGCAAACCACTACCACAGCCATTGAAACGCAGGTGAATGGTACGCCTGGTATGACTTACATGAGCAGTAACAGCACCAGTAGCGGCCAGAGTAGTATCACTGTCAACTTCCAGGTGGGGACCAATATTGATATTGCAACCCTGGACGTGCAGAACCGTGTGAGTGTGGCTGAACCAACTTTACCGGATGCGGTAAAAAGACTGGGCCTTACAGTAAGGAAAAGAAATCCCAGCATCATGATGGCGCTGGCGTTCTATTCTCCCAATGGTACACATGATATCACCTATATTGGTAACTACGTTAACCTTTATGTGAAAGATGCATTGCTGCGGGTGAAAGGTGTGGGTGATATCTTTTCGCGTGCAGATGATTTCAGTATGCGTATCTGGCTGAACCCTGAAAAACTGGCTGCACTGGGCATTACGCCTGCAGAAGTGAATGCAGCTTTGCAGGAACAGAACCTGCAGGTGGCTGCAGGTACAGTAGGTGGCAATCCTCAGCCCGGCAGGCAGACTTTTGAATACAGCATATTGACCAATAGCCGTATCAATACAAAAGCTCAATTCGAAGAAATTGTTGTAAGAACAAGACCTGCCGATGGCAGCCTGGTTCGCCTGCGCGATGTGGCAAGGGTTGAG
>DATAJQ010000241.1:0-2729 GCA_036262095.1 Chitinophagaceae bacterium
GATAAATTCGATTTTTATATTAACGTCGGTTTTGCAGAATACTATTATTACAACAATGATTATAAGAAATCCCTTGAGTATGCATTAAAAAATAAAGACCTGGCTGAGAAGGAAAATGACATGAAGCTATTGGCTAAGTCCTATAATAATCTTTCTGCTATTTACAATCACTTTGGTCAATACAAGTCCGCGATCGACTGTATCCTGAAATGCCTCGACATATCTGAGAAAACAAAAGACAGCTTAAGTTTTCCCATTCGGAACCTTACCGCTTCAAACACGTACTTCAATTTAAAGCAGTTTGACCAATCAATTATATATGCTGGAAAAGCGATTGAATTTGGGAAAACGTTTAATAATCCTTTTGCCGTGATGATGGGATTAAACAACCTATCTGCCAGTTACTCCCAGTTGAATATGCTTGACAGTTCCACCAGCATCAGCAAAAGACAGTTAGAGTTTGCCAAGCAACAAGAAGACATTGTCAATATCAATTATGCCTTACTCAACCTTTGCTATGACAATTTTAGAAGCGGGAACATAAAGGCTTTAGAAAACTATGCAAAAGAGCTGTCAGAATATGCCAAAAAGCTCCCCGACAGGCAAACTTCGGCTGAGACGCATAATGCGCTTGCGCTGAGTTTGATTTCGCAGCAAAAGTATACCCTTGCAAAAGCTGAACTGGACTCCGGCGTTAATATCGCCCAAAAAGAGATCAATGTAGATGCGCTGGGAAACCTGTACCGAAGCTATTCGATCTTCTATTACATGCAGGGGAAAATAAAAGAAGGAGGGAATTATTCTTTTAAATATGATTCGCTTATCAGCACCACCAATCTCAAAGAACTGAATTTCTACACTGAAGAGTTGGAAACAAAATATAGCGTTGAAAAAAAAGAAGAGCAAATAAAAACACAGCAGTCTGTCATCAGGCAGAAAAACATGCTGAACTATGTGTTTTCAATCAGCGCTATTATCCTTTTGATCGCCCTGATACTTGCCTGGCGGAACTATAAGATCCGCCGAAAAATACAACAGCAGCGCATCACAGAACTGGAAACAGAAAAGCAGCTTGCTGCCACTGAAGCAGTACTTAAAGGTGAAGAACAGGAACGTACCCGTCTGGCCAAAGATCTTCATGATGGATTGGGAGGAATGCTAAGCGGTATTAAACACTCTTTAAGCAATATGAAAGAAAATCTAATAATGACACCCGATAATGCCCGGGCATTTGAACGCAGCATTGATATGCTGGACAGTTCCATCAGGGAAATGCGCCGAGTGGCTCATAATATGATGCCTGAGGTGCTGGTAAGGTATGGGCTAAACACTGCCCTGAAAGAGTTTTGCAATGAAATTGACCGAAGCGGGGTGATCAATACCAGTTATCAGGCTATCGGCATGGATAAAATAGAGATAGAACAAACAATTGCCATTACTATTTACCGTATTGTGCAAGAACTGGTCAACAATTCTATTAAACATGCTGCAGCTAAGAACGTACTGGTGCAGGTTCATGCAGCAGAACAGGAAAAATTATTGACTGTTACAGTAGAAGACGATGGTAAAGGATTCGATACAGCGGCCCTGAAACAATCATCCGGGATCGGTTGGAGCAATATTCAAAACCGGATAGAGTTTTTAAAGGGGAAAGTAGATATAGTGTCATCCCCAGGCAAAGGCTCTTCCGTTCTGATTGAAATAAATGTCTGAGTAGCGTTAACTTCAATAAACTGCTTTCAGTTTTTGACTTTTTATTTTATTGATGAAAGCATCTGTATTCATAGTAGATGATCATTACATGGTGATTGAAGGCATCCGTTCATTATTAAAAAACGAAAAGGATATTGAATGGATTGGCCATGCCACCAATGCAGCTTCCTGTCTTAGTTTTCTGAAACAACAACAGCCCGATGTGATACTGATGGATGTGAGCCTGCCCGACAAAAGCGGTATTGATCTGTGTAAGGAAGTAAAGCAAAAATATCCCTCGGTATTTGTATTGGGCCTGAGCACATTTAATCAACAGGCCATTATCCGCAACATGACAGAAAACGGCGCATCAGGTTATATATTGAAAAATGCTACCAAGGAGGAATTGCTCAAAGCAATCACCATCGTTATGTCTGGCAAGAATTACCTGAGCGCAGAAGCAGCCCTTTCACTGAAAGAACAGGATGATAAAATACCACTGATAACCCGGAGAGAAAAAGAAGTACTGCAGTTGATCGCAGAAGGACTTACCAATACAGAGATAGCAGAGAAGCTTTTCATCAGCGTTGCCACCGTCAACACCCACCGCAAAAGCCTGCTGGAAAAATTTGATGCTAAAAACACGGCAATCCTGATCAGTAAAGCGACAAAGCAGGGGCTCATATAAAGAATACGACTAACGCTTTCCGAAAAGCCGTATTCTTTTACGCCATTACTGCAACCATCTTTAAAGCCTGCTCACCCAGTAACCGGTCGCCCTCTATTTCAACCTTACCTGAGACCTGCTCAGGCCTCCAGCTTTTCGAAAACAGCTTCCAGGCTGTATCAGGATCAATTGTTACCTGGGTGCGGGGATTGAGATCAGTATTTTTATTCAATTCCCAGCCATTGCCCATTTTCACAATACTCCACTGACCGCCAATATCTGTGGAAACCTTAAGTGACACAATAGTTCCTGTTTCGGCTTGCACATCCCTGAAAGTATGTGGGAAGGCATACATGAATGTATCCAGGAA
>DATAJQ010000242.1:0-49387 GCA_036262095.1 Chitinophagaceae bacterium
CCGGCGGGAATTTGAGATAGCTTTTGTGGGATTAAAACCCGGTGTACATGAATACAACTACGAGATCACGGATAAGTTCTTTGAGGCATTCCAGCAGCAGGATTTCCGGAACTGCAGGGCGAATGTAAAGTTGTTGCTCGATAAAAAGAATGGCTTCATGTTATTGAAGTTTGAAATCGGTGGTTCACTGGAAGTGACCTGCGACCGTTGCAACAATGATCTTCCCCTGGAGCTTTGGGACGAGTTCAACATCACTGTAAAGATGGTGGAAGAACCCGAACTGATGAATGATCAGGAAGATGACCCGGATGTGTACTATATCAGCCGTGGCGAAAGCCATATTGATGTGGCCAACTGGATCTACGAATTCATTAACCTGACCATTCCGATGCAAAAAACCTGCGGGTATGATAAGGCAGATGGCCCTTATTGCAATCCCAAAGCACTGGACCTCTTGAAAAAGCTGGAGATCAAAGACACTGAAAAAAAAGAGAATCCGATCTGGAAAGGATTGGAGAAATTTAAAGACCTGGATAATTAAATGGAGGGCCGTAAGCCGGCCGATTTTTTAAAGATTATAATTGTTGAGTTATGCCAAATCCGAAACGCAGACACAGTCAGCAAAGAAGCGCAAAACGCAGAACACACTATAAAGCTACTGCACAGACGTTATCTACCGACAGCACCACTAACGAAATTCATGTTCGTCACCGTGCACACGTGAGTGAAGGCAAGCTTTACTATAAAGGTAAAGTAGTGGCTGAAAAGTCTCCCGTAAAATAATTCAAAATCCAAAAGTAAAAATTCAAAAGATTCTGCTGTAGAAGTCTGCTCTTCTGAATTTTTACTTTTGAATTTTGACTTGATCACTTTTGATTCCAAAGTTCATTGGGCCTTCGCCTGATGGAATTTGGAATTTCTATTTTTAGAATCTTTATCTTACAAAGCAAAAGCAGAAAGCCGCCCCTGCCAGGCATTTTTTCCTTTTTACTTTTTACTTTTGACTTAATCATTAGCTTCCAATGAACATCGGACTTGACATGATGGGCGGCGACCTTGCCCCGCTTGAAGCGGTAAAAGGCGTGTTGCAATACCTCAGCGAAGAAAAAACTGCCGCCAACCTGTTCCTTATTGGCGATCAGCCACAGATAGAAAAATTGCTGGATGAACATAAGGTTCCCCGCGAACGCATTCACCTTGTGCATGCAGAGCAGGTGATCGATATGAATGAGCATCCCACCAAAGCAATGAAAGAAAAACAACGTTCTTCTATTGCTATCGGTTTTCATCTTTTAGCTACCGGCAAAACGGATTCATTTATCAGCGCAGGCAATACCGGCGCAATGCTGGTAGGCGCATTATTCAGTATCAAACCACTGGAAGGCGTGTTAAGGCCGACCATTTCTACTATTATTCCCAAGGAAAATGGCAGCACCGGGCTGCTGCTCGATGTGGGGCTGAATGCAGATTGCAAACCCGAACAGTTGAACCAGTTTGCCATCATGGGCTCCGTGTATGCCCAGTTGATCCTTGGTATCGGAAATCCCCGTGTAGGCCTTATGAACGTGGGTGAAGAGGAAGGCAAAGGCAACCTCCTGGCACAAGCTGCTTATCCCCTGCTGAAAGAAAACAAGCATATCAATTTTGTCGGCAATATCGAAGGCCGTGATGTGCTGGTGGATAAAGCCGATGTAATGGTATGTGAAGGATTCACCGGCAATATCATCCTCAAGCTGGCAGAATCATTATACGAGATCGCACATCGTCAGAAGATCGAACATCCCTATTTCGACCGTTTCAATTTTGAGAATTATGGCGGCACGCCGGTTTTGGGCATAAGCAAACCCGTTATCATCGGTCATGGCATCTCTAAAGCAAAAGCATTCAAGAACATGATCCGCGTAGCACAGCAGATGATCGAAAAGGATGTCCTGAACAGGATGAAAGAGGAATTGCAATAAACCTCCCCATCCTGGTCAGAACAAACAAGTTATTGCGGTGTATATATTTCGATCGTTCCCTTTGTATCTCCCCTGCGCGGCGCCATAAAAGAATCCACTTTATTATAATGCTGCAGCAGGCTGTCCCTCACCCTGAACGGATAAAAATTATTCAGTGAAGGGATGTATTCAAAGATCACCAGGTCATACTCATGGTTCGCAATTTTTTGCTCAAACATCTCAGCCTGCTTATTGAACATGCCAACCCCCAGGTGATACCATAAAGGATATTCACTGCCTCTTTCCAGTGTAAAAGGTATTTCTGCAGCCAGCGGGGTCAGTTCACTCATATTAAGCACTTTCAAAGGCTTTTTTTGTTTTACCACATCCATCGCCATCAACCGTTTAATGCCATCCACTGTTGGTGCCGGCATATAGATCTTATCAAATGTTTTCAGCCCTGAAAATTTCCATTCAGACATGGGAATATCGGTTGTGTCCTTCGGAGCAATGGCATAAGTTTTCTTGTTCACAATATTCTCTCCTGTAGGCGATACAGTGGCATGGCTGGAAGGTAATGCACGCTCAGCTATCCGCTGGATATATTTCCAGTATACACTGCTCCACCATACAATAATGCCTAACGAGAATGCCCCCACTACCTGCAGCTTATTCAGGTTCACAGGCAGTAAAAGGGCCAGTTGACTAAGAATAAAAGCAATCGCAAAACTGTGAAAGAAGATATTGTTGTCCGGGGGAATATAACTTGTAACCTGGAAAACGGCAGCTTCGCCCAATATTCCCACCGTGAGCAGCAGGAAAAGCACTTCCTTCTTTTTCTGCCATAATTGTTTCCACCCTGCAAAGCGGATAACCAGCAATACCAGCATCAGGAAGAGATAGAACTTGATCCATTGCGATCCTGAGAAGAATTCATCCACGATCTCAAACAGGGAGATACGGGCCGAATGCGGCGCCTGGCCATGATTGAACCAGTACCCAAATCCGTATTTCAGGAAAGGAACAATAAACAACATGAATATTACTGCGAGCGAGGCAGCATAAATCAGCAGAGGCTTCCAGCGGCGCTCCTGCCAGGCGGTATAGACCAGCAGTGCAAAACTCAGCAGGATGGCCATTGCGCCGGCATCTTGCTTGGTAAAGAATGAACAGCAGGTAAAAAATGCTGCCAGCACCAACCAGGCAATTGTCCACTTCGATTTCTCCCTGGTGATCGCTTTCAGCAGGAAGGCCAGGGCTATAAATTCATACACTATGACCGTATGATTGTACCAGGGCCAGAAATTAAAGAAGGAAAATGATAAGCAGTAGAGCAATACAGAAAGAAAACGTGTGCCGGGCTGCACTTCCATGCTTTTGAGAATGGAGCGGAAAGCAAGCCCTGAAATGATATTGATAAAGACCTGTGCTTTTACCAGGGTGATCATTTTCACCCCAAACAGTTTGAAAAAAATAGCCGGGATCACCCAGTACATGCCGCCCAGCGGCGTACCAAAATCCCGAAAAGGCAGTTCTCCCTGGCTCATCCGGTAAGCTCCTTCCCAGGAAAGGAAAATGTTCACCCGGTAAGGGAAAGAAACAAAAAGCGGAACCAGCGCCAGTGCCACAATAACGGCTATTTCGGCAATTGATAAATAATTCCTCCGCTCATAGGTCTTAAAATTCATAGAATCAGTTAATTTCTGTAAACATAAAACAAAAAGCATAATACTGGAAGCCCTATAAAGTTTGCGTTTTAGTTTGTATTTTGTCGCGTAATTCAACGTATTGTGGCTTATATCAAATTACTTAGGCCCAAAGACTGGGCAAAAAACCTTTTCCTTTTTATTCCCCTTTTTTTCGCAGGTGAAATTGAGGATATTCATAAGATAATCCCGCTGATATGGGGGCTGGTCTCTTTTTCGGCTATCGCCAGCAGTATTTATATCCTGAATGATTATAAGGATATTGAAGACGACAAAAAGCATCCTGAAAAATGTAAACGGCCGTTAGCAAGCGGTGCCGTATCCAAAGGAACGGCCCTGGTGATTGCAGCATTGCTTATTATTGCCGGCTTTACCATTGCCTGGCTGATCCGCGACAAATACATGTTTGTTCTCGGTATCTATTTCCTGATCAACCTGGGATATTCGTTTGGGTTGAAGAATATCTCCATCCTGGATATCATTCTCCTTGCTGCCGGTTTTGTGTTACGATTGAAAGCCGGCTCTGTCATTTCCAATATTGCCCTTTCCGAATGGATCGTTATCATGGTCTTCCTGCTGGCCTTATTCATGGCCATTGGCAAACGAAGGGATGATGTGTTGCTGAAATTGCAGTCAGGTGTTGACATGCGTAAATCAGTTAAAGGATACAACCTCGACTTCCTGAATACAATGCTGGCGCTGATCTGTGCGGTGATCATTGTTGCTTATTTTATGTACACCATGTCTGAACGGACGATTGCGCGGCTGGGAACTTACCGGCTTTACTATACCTGTCTTTTTGTAATTGCCGGCCTTATGCGCTATCTGCAGATCATCTTTGTTTTTTCAGACGCAGGCTCACCCACCAAGATCCTCTATAGAGACAGGTTTATCCAGATCACCCTGTTGCTTTGGATCATCAGTTTCTTTGCGATCATTTATCTAAAGAATGTAACCATTTTCCAGTGATCCTTGCAGAAAATGCCAGGTTCATTTCATTCTCAGGACGACTTAAATAAACATAATGCCGACTGTTTTAATACTTGGTGCCACTTCAGATATAGGATATGCAGCAGCCAAAAAATATGCATCGGAAAAATATGCTGTTCAACTGGCGGGCCGCAACCCTGACGCGCTGAAACCATTACAGTCGGACCTGAAGATCCGTTATGATATTGATTGCAGCATTCACCGCTTTGACGCAGATGATCTGCCGTCGCATGCCTCTTTTTATGATCAGCTATCGCCGAAGCCCGATGTCTGTGTTTGCGCTGTAGGTTATATGAATGATAATGATATTGCAATAGCCGATCTCAACGAAACTGTGCGGACAATTAATGCCAACTATACAGGACCGGTATCTGTGTTGAATATCATTGCAGCCGATTTCGCAAAACGCGGCTCCGGCGCCATTGCAGGCATCAGCTCAGTAGCAGGGCTCCGCGGACGGCAAAGCAATTATATCTATGGAAGTGCAAAAGCCGGCTTTACCGCTTACCTCTCTGGCTTACGTAATAAGATGTTTCCCCATAAAGTGCATGTGCTTACCGTGTTGCCGGGATTTGTGAACACGCGAATGACGGCTGATCTTGAACTACCCAAACTTCTTACTGCCCAGCCCGACGAAGTGGCCAAAGCCATTTACAACGGTATAAAAAAGCAAAAGAATGTGATTTATGTAAAATGGTTCTGGCGCTGGATCATGTTCATCATTACCAGCATACCTGAATTCATTTTTAAAAAGAAGAAATTGTGAAAAAAGGAATAGCCTTCTTCGATTTTGATGGCACTATCACCACCAAAGATACTTTGCTCGAGTTCATCAAATACAGCCGGGGAGCCCTCCCTTTTTATGCCGGCTTTCTGTTGAAGAGTCCTTATTTGATAGCTTACAAACTAAAACTGATTCCCAATCAAACTGCCAAGGAAAAAGTGCTGGCTTACTTTTTCAAAGGCATGGCATTGGATGAATTCCAACTGAAATGTGATGGATTCGCCAATGAGATAATACCGGGTCTTCTCCGGCAGGGTGCCCTGGGAGAGATCAGGGAATTGCAACAAAAAGGGATCGATGTAGTCATCGTATCTGCATCACCCGAAAACTGGATCAGGCAATGGGCTTCTTCCATTAATGCATCGTTGATAGCTACCCGCCTGGAATTGAAGAATGGCCAGCTTACCGGCAACATTCTCGATAAGAATTGTCATGGAGAAGAAAAAGTAAGACGGATCAGGGAAACCTATCCTTTAAGTGAGTATGAAAACATCTATGCTTATGGCGATTCATCGGGCGATAAGCCAATGCTTTCGCTGGCAAAATATCCTCATTACAAACCTTTCCGGTAAATCAGGTGAGATTTCCTTTTTTCAGTTCGCTCACTGCATAATCGCAGGCCCGGGCCGTTAATGCCATATAAGTAAGTGATGGGTTCTGGCAGGCAGAAGATGTCATACAGCTTCCATCAGTTATAAACACATTCTTTACTTCATGCATCTGGTTCCATTTGTTCAGCACAGATGTTTTAGGATCGTGTCCCATCCGCGCAGTTCCCATTTCATGCACACAGTCCCCTCCTACTGAATCATAATCGAACCCTTCTACTTTTTTGAAGCCTGCAACATCCAGCATTTCCATGGCAGAGCTTTTCATGTCTTTGCGCATGGCTTTTTCATTATCACCAAACCTGAAATGAATGGACGCGAGCGGTATTCCCCATTTATCTTTTTTTGCAGGGTCTAGGGTTACTTTGTTCTCATAATAAGGCAATGTTTCACCCCATGCTCCCATCCACATGGTCCAATTGCCGGGAGTGGTCAATTGTTTTTTGAATTCTTCGCCAAAGCCAGGCAGGCGTTTGGATGTATCAGGCCATGTTTCGCGTTCGCCGTCGGCCTGGTAACCAAACCCACGAACATAATCCGTACGCCGGGTAGCTTCGTCCAGGTTGCGGAAGCGGGGTATATATACGCCATTGGGACGGCGGCCTTTATAATACTTATCCTTAAATCCATCATACACACCTTTGGCACCAACCCTGAAATGATGGTCCATCAGGTTATGGCCGACCTGGCCGCTTGAATTGCCCAATCCCTGGGGAAAGGCAGTTGAAACGGAATTCAATAATATCTGGGCTGAACCGATGGTGGAGGCATTCAGGAAAATAATATCAGCATAGTACTCATAGGTCTGATGCGTTTCAGCATCGATGATCTTTACGCCTTTTGCCTTTTTCTTATCCGCATCATAAAGTATTTCGAGTACAATGGAAAACGGCCGGAGCGTAAGATTACCGGTGGCCGCAGCTACAGGGATAGTAGCCGAATTGCTGCTGAAATAACCGCCAAAAGGGCAACCGCGATTACAGAGATTCCGGTACTGGCAGGGCCCTCTGTTTTCCCATCCGCGGGTAAGATTCGCTGTTCTGCCCATAATGATGCGACGGTCCGGGATCGCCTGCTCCACTTTCGCCTTAAAATGCTCTTCCACACAGTTCATTTCCATTGGAGGCAGAAAGAAACCATCAGGTAAATGAGGAAGCCCCTCTGCTTTACCGCTGATGCCTACAAACTTTTCGACATATTCATACCAGGGAGCAATATCGTTGTAACGGATAGGCCAGTCAATTCCAAAGCCGTCTTTCACATTGGCTTCAAAGTCGAGATCGCTCAGGCGGTAACATTGCCGCCCCCAGGTAAGTGATCTACCCCCTACCTGGTATCCGCGGATCCAGTGAAACGGGGATTCCTGCACATATGGATGTTCTTTATCGCTGACAAAAAAATGTTTATTGCTTTCGTTGTAAGCAAAACTCTGAATGGGATTTTCCTGCCTGTCTTTATTGGAGTTCTCCAGGTGATGGGGAAATTTCCAGGGGGGCAACATGGCCGTGGTATAATCTCTTACATGCTCCACGTTTCTACCACGTTCGAGCAATAAGGTCTTCAGTCCTTTTTCACAGAGCTCTTTAGCAGCCCATCCACCGCTTATCCCGGAGCCGATAACAATGGCTTCGTAAGTGTGTTGTTTAATGGCTTTGCCATTTATATTTTGTTGGGGATCTCCCATATTATGAAAGTTTATTGGGTAGCCCAGGCTTTTTGACCAGGCTCAAGCAATGTGTTCATATATTCATGAGGCACCGGATCATAATTGAATGCACGGGTAGCACCCAATTCAGAACTGCAATATCCCAGAACAGTATATTTTTTAAGTGTAATAAAAAAAGGATCGCCTAATAGCTTGTGCTCCGCTTTAGCAACAATCCCCTTGTAAAAGAAACTCTTTTTTTCAAAATGAGAAAGGATAGCTCTTTTCTCAGAAAGCGAACACTTTTGATAGGGCTTTTTATATTCAAGGATTGAATAAGCGGCCAGGTCGCGAAGGCCATCGATAAATCTGTTCTGGGTAGCCTGGCTACAGGATTCTCTGACCATAAAGCTGACAAATTCACCTGCGCCTGCTTCTTTTGCACCAGGGGTATCTGTGGAAGGAATGATCATTTCGGCCAGTTCATCAATCAGAGGCTGGGCATTTTTCAGAAAAGAAAGGTCTGGGGATTTAAAAACCTGGTAAACTTTTACTCCTGAAACAACAGCAATTGCCCCTCCTCCCAACGCGAGAAAACGCTTGATAAATTTTTTTCTTTCCATTCAATCGTCAAATAAAGTACAAGATAAATTGGTTTCATGAGAAAAAAAACACCTATGTGTGGTATTAAGCAACCCTTTTATTTAAAGAAAATCAGCCGGTTATACTTGTGGACAATAAATTGACTGAAATGATTGTTGACAACTTTCTTTTATGTATTTTCACATCCTCTTCCTCCTATATCCTCTTGCGTAGACCCTCTAATCCTTCCTAAGATTTTCCAAGTCAGTCTTTTAAGATCCAATCCCTCTGGTAATTCTATTATTAAATCGGAACTATATGAACTATAAATCTACACTACCATTTCTTATGGGTATACTCTTACTGTCGCAGGTGAGTTCTGCCCAGAATGCTTACCGGAGCAAACAGACCGGAGGCGATCATGCATGGACAACTATTGCCAACTGGGAGTATTTTGATGGTATAAGCTGGTTGCCAGCTGCTACCTATCCTGTCAGTACCGACGGTGCTATCACGATCACTGCGGGAGATAGCATCACTTTATCCACTGCCATCACTATCGATGAAGTTACAGTTGATGGGATACTGGCTATTTTCAGTTCCACCCAAACGCTGGCAAACGGCACCGGAATTGATATGCAGGTGAATGGAAAATTGCATTTGGGTTTGAATGGTATCCTGGACGGAACAGGTTCATTGCAAATTAATTCAACAGGTACTTTCTCACTCCTGCTAAGTGGAGCAAGGGTAAGAACACCAACAGTCAACAATGGCCATGCAGTAGTATCCAACCCGGATGCTACCAGTACTTACATTGAAAACTCAGTCTTTACCAATAATGGCACTTTTACCATTTCTTCGGGAAGGCTGACCATCAATAATGGAGAACTTGTCAATAACAGCTCTCTTGTAATACTTTCAACCTCTCCCAACAGCTATATTCAATCTGCAGGAACAACGCCTGTAGGCCTCCTTACCAATGCAGTTGGTGGCACTATCAGCAAGCCCAATACTGGAGATTTTTCTATCGGCCGCTTTATTAATCATGGTCTTGTTAAGGGAATCGGTAATCTTCTTTTGCCTACAGTTACCGGTAATGATGGTTCCATTGAACCCGGCAATTCTCCCGGCATTTTAGCTGTTCCGGGTAATTTCATTACCGGCAGAACACCTACCATCAATCTTGAAATTGTAAGTGGAAGTGGTGCAGGCACCGGACATGATCAACTTCAGATCACAGGTGCAGTAGCGCCAAACCTTTCCGGAACAGTCCTCAATGTTACCAGCGGTCCGGGTGTACCCCTCACCAGTTATACAGTATTGACCTCAACAACTGCTTTCACCGGTGCTCCCCCCACTGTGAATGTTCCTCCTGGTTTTGCTTATACGGTAAATGCCAGCGATATCGTTGTTACCAGGACCTCTCTCCTGCCCGTAACCTGGGGTGATTTTACCGGCTTTGATGAAGTGGACCGCGTAAGACTGGCATGGTCAACCATACAGGAAATCGAGTCTTCTCATTTTGAGATAGAACATTCTACAGACGGAAGAAGCTTTGCAGTTATCGGCACAGTAGAAGCAGCAGGTGCTTCCAATACAGAAAAACGTTACAGTTTCATTCATACCGGCCCAAGCCTTACTGCTACCAACATTTATCGTATCAAACAATATGATATAAACGGCAAATTCTCTTATTCACCTGCCATTTATGTTAAGCTGAAAAATAGCGGACGGCCTGTTATCACAGCTACTCCTAACCCGGTACGTAACAGCCTCCAGATCTTTGCTACCAAGCCTAATTATAAAATGAGCCTGACCGATCTGAGCGGCAGAACATTGAAAACGTTGCAGATCGCCCAGGGTGCTCAATACCTCGATGTAAATGATCTTCCTACAGGAACTTATTATTTACTGTTCACAGACGGAGAAAGCACATTCTCACAGAAGATTGTGAAAATGAGATAAGCATTTTCCTGAAATAAACTGAAATAAATAAAGCCATTTGCTTAATGCAAATGGCTTTATTTATTTCAGTCCGTCAATATGTTTTATTGTTTAATGAACTGCAGGGTCTTTGTATGATTGATATCAACTGCGATATTGATAAAGTATGCTCCATTGGCGAGCTTACTGATATCGATCGGATGCACCATTTTCTGAACATCCCTTACAAACTGTTCCTGGTAAACCAGTTTCCCAAAGGAGTCGAATATCCTGAGGGTAGTATTGTTGTGTTGGGTATTTGACTCGATCACAACATTCACAATATTGCTTGCAGGATTGGGATATAATTTGGCAACGGATTCTTCCGGCAACACTATTATAATAACAGTAGCCTCGCTTTTGCCTCCGCGATTGTCCGTTACTGTCAGTTTGAATTTGTATTCTCCGGGAACCAGTTGCGCTGCTTCTGTTTTCTTTGCATTAGCAGCCAGGAAAACAGCCTGAGCAGGACCGGATATCATCGACCAGTTATAGGTCGCAATCGTGCCATCAGGATCATAGCTTGCACTGCCATCCAACACCACTGTATTAGCAGGATAGGTTATCGTTTGTGAACCGCCTGCATCTGCGAAAGGAAGCTGGTTAGGTTCTCCTGTAACAGCCGGCTTTACAGTCACCGTCAGTGTGTCTTTACCGGCCCCCCCTCGATTATCAGTCACTTTCAACTCAAATTTATATATACCTGCAACCAGGTTGTTTATTCCTGTTTGCTTCTGTGTTGGTGCTGCAATGGTAAACTGTGAAGGTCCTGACACCTTGGTCCACACATACGTGCTTATAGATCCATCGGGGTCATAACTACCACTGCCGTTTGCTATAATACTGTTGACCGGTAAAGTGATCACCACATTGCTTCCGGCATTGGCCACAGGTAATTGGTTCGCACCTGGATTAACTGTTACAGTTACGGTATCTTTTCCAAGGGCTCCCTGATTGTCTGTTACTATTAATTCAAACTTATATACTCCCTGCACAAGATTGCCTACCTGGGTCTGCTTTTGTGCCGGCGCGCTGATTGAATATTGTGCCGGACCAGCGATCTTGGTCCACCGGTAAGCCACAATAGTGCCATCAGGATCATAACTGCTGCTGCCATTGATCGTAAGGGAGGACGTAGGCAGTGTGATAGTTACATTATTACCGGCATTGGCCACAGGCGGTTTATTGGGTGCTAAAACTGTAATGGAAACCGTGTCTTTCGATTTAGCTCCCTGGTTATCCGTTACCAGAAGTTCAAATTGATACACACCCTGGACCAGGCCATTCACCGATGTTTGTGGCTGGGCAGAGGAAGTAATTACAAAAGAAGCAGGGCCACTGATCTTCGTCCATTGATAAGATATGACGGTGCCATCAGGATCATAGCTTCCACTCCCATTTATTGTTACGGTATTAACCGGCAAAGTGATCGTTCTGTCTGTGCCTGCAATGGCAACCGGGTATTCGTTGGGCGGAAGCGCCGCATTCACTGTTATCGTCATCGTATCCTTACCGGTTGCACCATTATTATCAGTTACAGTAAGTTCAAATCTGTAGACTCCCTGAACAAGATTATTGATGGCTGTTTCCATCTGTCCGGCCGATACGATCGTGTATTGCGCAGGCCCCCCGATCTTTATCCACTGATAGGTGGCGATGCTGCCATCAGCATCATAACTTCCGCTGCCATTTACAGTCACATTGTTTACCGGAAGTGTAATGCTTCTATTAGCACCTGTATAAGCCACCGGCGGCTGGTTACCGGTTGAAGCGGCATTTACTGTTACGGTCACTGTATCCTTTGCTGATAAGCCCTGTGCATCTTTTACCTGCAATACAAATCTATACGAGCCTTCCACAAGATTGTTTACAACAGTTTCATTCTGGGCAGGGCTAACGATACTGTACTGTGCAGGGCCGGATAAGAAGGACCACTGAAAAGTAAGAGTTGAGTTTTCCGCATCTGTACCGCTTCCATTTAAAGTGACAGTGTTCACCGGCAAAGTGATCACTTTGTTTGGACCTGCCACAGCGATCGGTGGCTGGTTGGTTGTTACAGCAGGCCTTACAGTTACTTTCACTGTATCCCTGGCTATAGCACCTTTGTTATCGGTAACGGTGAGCTCAAATGTGTACGCACCTTCTACAAGATTGCTGATACCCGTTTGAGCCTGGGCCGGAGTCTGGATCGTAAAGGCAGTAGGCCCGGTGATCTTTTTCCAGGCATAACTGATAATCGTGCCATCAGGATCGGAAGCGTTGCCTACCAGTGTAGCAGAAGATACAGGCAGGGTGATCGTGATATCCTGACCAGCGCTTACTGCGGGTGGTTGGTTAGGTAAAGCAGCGGTTGAATTTGTTAAACCAATATCCCTTTTCTTGTATTCATCACCATCTATGAGGCGGTAATCATCCGGCGGATAAGGCCGGATAATTCCTTTATCATTCCAGGTTTGCAATTCCCAGTACTCATCAGTCACTCCGTGAGGCATATGCCCGTGATTGCTGCTTATTTTGCTTTTATATACTTTGCTCAGGAATAACACATAGTCGCCCTGGTTGAAATACACCGGTGTTTTCCACTTCACATTGTTGGTAGTAGACACATTTTCATCTCCCCAGGTAGCAAAAATGAAATCAGACCATTCGTATAATTTGTTCCAGTTGAAATCGGCCGGCCAGCCGCTATTTACAAACTGGGGATTATTGATATTGCGGATAACTGTTTTCGATGAATCAATATTTCCACCGGTTATGGTCAGCGGTTTGGAACCATCAGAAACTGTATTGCGGAGATAATAGCGTGTTCCGTTGGTAACAGTTCTCAGCAATACGCCTGTATTAACTGCATAGGTGTTATTATATACTTCATTGCCTGCAAACTGGAAACCGCCGAAATAGTTGCTGTCGAGCTTAACAACAAGGCCGTTGATCGGCGTAGTGCCGCTGCCCCAATAACCACCGATAAATCCACGGGCATATTTGATCAGGTTATTATTGATATAAAGACTATCTCCATTGTATGGCAGGTCGGGACGAAGTCCTGAATAAGCATTGAATGTTTGCGTACCGCCGCCAAGCAGGATATTATTCCGGAACTCGCAATTGCCATTATTGAAAGAGAGCTGGATACCATTATCCTGGTAAAGATTGAAGGGGCTCTTCCAGTTGGTAGCAGAATTGATGAATACATTGTTCCTGATACTGGTATTGGCACCGATATTACCCATCTGGAATATCTCATTGCCTGCATTAACGATGCGGACATTCTGAATCAGCCAGCCATTCAGTTTATGCCGTTGTCCTGAACTGGTGCTTCCCAGGTACATGCCCTCACCATGGATATCATGGATATAAAGATCATGAATATAGAACCCGTCATAATCGTTGGTGCCTTCATCCTGTTTGATCTGAACGCCGGCAAAATTACCATTGCCGATCTCCAGGTATTCCACTTCCAGGCTGTCTGTGCTTTGTCCATTGATCTTAAGACCTACAGAGGCCAACGAACTCCAGTTATTATTACAATAAATGCCGTAGGTGCCGCGGCTGAAAGCATAATCACCTTCTGCATGGCCTTTATAATTGACATCACCAGATACACCAGGCACATATTTACCGGTGATCTTTGCATTCACAGCATTGGTAACAGTAAGGTTCTGGGCTTCAACCTGTCCGCCATAATTGGTGATAATGATCGGATTTGAACCGGAGCCAACTACCTCACCCTCTCCAAAATTCAGGTTTATGCTTGCATACTTGCCTGCTTTGATAAGTATTTTCCTTCCAGGTCCGAGTTTAAAAGAGCTGGTAGGATAAATATAGATGCTGGAGAATTTACCATTTTCAATAGCGTTGGAACGGGCACCATTGATGATCACATCACCGATACGTGCAGTGGGAATCGTGCTCACATCTGCAGCGGTAGCATAGTGCCAGCCGGCAGGTCCATCTGTGGATTGCGGAGGAGCTTCTCCATAATCAACCCTGATATTTACTGTATCCTTACTTATACAACCAGGGCCTGTCACCAACAGCTCAAAATCATATCCGCCATTCGTATAAGGCATGATCAGTACATCAGCTTTGGGGCTGTCGCTGCGTTTTACATTAGCTTTAAAACTGAAGTCTACCGGCGTAAGGCGTCTCCATTTATAGGTAGAACCAACGGAAGCAGAGCCATCCAGCACTGCGAATGATTGTCCGCGCGGAATAATCTGATCTGCTCCGGCTTTTGCAATACAACCGTTTGCCGGTGCAGGATTGACCGTTATGCGCACGGTATCCCTGCTTGTTGCATTCTTACTATCTGTTACCAGTAATTCAAATTCATAAGTTCCCTGGGCGAGGTTATTTATCACAGTTACCGGCAATGCAGGAGATACAATATTGTATTGCGCGGGGCCGCTGATCTTCGTCCACTGGTAAGTAAGTGACAGATCATCCGGGTCTGTGCCGCTACCTGTCAGGGTAATAAAATTATTGGGCAGAGTGATCTGCTGATCCGTTCCGGCATTGGCAGACGGAGGCATGTTCGCTGCTTCCATCACTGTAATGGTCACTGTATCTTTAGTAGTAACGTTTTTGCCGTCAGTAACTGCCAGTTCAAACTCATACACTCCCGCAACAAGATTATCCACTACAGTTACATCAAGCGTGGGAGTAAGAATATTATACTGTTCGGGACCGCTGATCTTCGTCCACTGATAGGTCAGCACAGCATCATCAGGATCGGTGCCGCTGCCGGTAAGTGTAATAACGTTTACAGGAAGGTGGATCTGCTGATCTGCTCCTGCATTGGCTACAGGCGGCTCATTCGCGGGTCCGGATACTGTTACTGTAATGGTCACTGTATCTTTAGTAGTAACGTTTTTGCTATCGGTAACAGCCAGTTCAAACTTATATACTCCTTCAACAAGGTTATTCACTACAGTTACATCAAGAGTAGGAGTAAGAATATTGTATTGTGCCGGGCCGCTGATCTTCGTCCACTGATAAGTCAGCACAGCATCATCCGGGTCGGTACCGCCACCTGTCAGGGTAACAGAATCTACCGGAAGGGTGATCTGCTGATCTGCCCCGGCATCGGCAACCGGCGGTTCATTTACAGCTTCTGCTTCCAGTACTGTAACAGTTACGGTATCCCTGGTCGTAACGTTTTTGCTGTCGGTAACTGCCAGCTCAAATTCGTATACGCCTGCAACAAGATCATCCACGTCGGTTGCAGCCAATGCAGGAGTAAGAATATTGTATTGTGCCGGGCCGCTGATCCTGGTCCATTTATACGTCAGCTCCGCATCATCGGGATCGGTGCCATTTCCGGTCAATGTAACGAGATTCACAGGAAGCGTGATCTCCTGGTCTGCGCCGGCATTGGCCACTGGTGGCACATTTTCCGGTGCAGCTTCTATTACTGTAACGGTCACTGTATCCTTAGCCGTAACATTTTTGCCGTCAGTCACAGCCAGTTCAAATTTGTATGTTCCTGCAACAAGATTCTCTACTACTGTTACAGCCAGGGCGGGTGTAAGAATATTAAACTGGGTTGGACCACTGATCTTTGTCCACTGATAAGTCAGCACAGCATCATCACGATCTGTGCCGCTGCCGGCGAGTGTAACCTGGCTCACCGGAAGTGTGATCTGCTGGTCTGCTCCCGCGTCAGCCACAGGAGGCTCATTGGCGGGTGCAGCCTCTATTACAGTAACGGTTACAGTATCTTTAGTAGTAATGTTTTTACTGTCGGTTACAGCCAGTTCAAATTCGTATGTTCCTGCAATAAGATTTTCCACTGTCGTTACAGCCTGAGCAGGTGTAAGAATATTAAACTGGGTTGGACCGCTGATCCTGGCCCACTGATAGGTCAGCACAGTATCATCTGGGTCGGTGCCGGTGCCGGTGAGTGTAACCTGGTTCACAGGGAGCGTGATCTCCTGGTCTGCTCCTGCATTTGCTACCGGTGGTGCATTTTCCGGCTCAGATCCTATCACTGTAACGGTCACGGTGTCTTTAGTCGTAACATTTTGGCTGTCGGTAACAGCCAGTTCAAACTCATATTTTCCTGTAACAAGATTCTCCACTGCCGTTACAGCCTGGTCGGGTGTAAGAATATTAAACTGGGTTGGACCGCTGATCTTCGTCCACTGATAGGTCAGCACAGCATCATCGGGATCGGTGCCACTGCCATTCAGTGTAACCTGGTTCACAGGAAGAGTGATCTCCTGGTCTGCTCCTGCACTGGCCACGGGCGGCGCATTGGGTGCGGCATTTACAGTAATGGTGACGGTATCGAGATCGGAAAGGCCGCCATTGTCCACGACTTTTAATTCAAACTTGTATACGCCCTGCAATAATGATTCTACAAGAGTAGCCGATTGTGAAGGGTTCAGGATTGAAAAGGAAGAAGGTCCGCTGATCTTGGTCCATGTATACGATGCAATACTGCCATCAGGATCAGTTGAACCTGATGCATCAAGCCTGATGCTCGATACAGGAAGTGTTATAGCCTGATCAGGGCCGGCATTTGCAACAGGGGCTTTGTTAGGAGGAGGATTCTCAGCATCGGTAGACAGTGTGGTATCACCCTGCCTGAGCATCCATTGCCATATATTCTGCCCACCTTCGATAGGAATAGTGGCTACTGAGTTTTTTGATGCACGAACATTGGGGTTGGACAGGGTCCAGTTTTTCTGTGCAGGGTTATAAAAATCGTTGAAGTTGCTGTGTCCTCCACTGCCGAAATCAGTCCAGATAAGATTGCCGGATTCTGCAAGGCTATCATTCATGTTGGAAACGATCCGGTTAATATTCCTTGTATCATTTACCTGTTCAAATCCCAGTTCGCTGCCTTTGAATCTTGCAGCCCAGTGGCCCATTTTCTGGGCAAAGGGCAAAGAAGCTCCATAAGTATCTGCCGGGTTCATACCCTGCACATTTACCATGCTTCTGACCAGTTTCATGTAGGAATAATCATTGGCAGCAGGCATGTAGGTGATAAATTCATTCAGTACCCAACAGCCCTGGCTGATAGCGGTAAAATGAAGCGCATTCCGCTTGATCTTATATCGTTTCAGAATAGCATCGATCACTGGTTTCAATGCCCAGGGCCGGGAATTCTCCACCGGCTGCTGGATTGAGATCAGAATCGGGTAATGTACTCCATTGCCAAGAACAACTGAGCCATCCCAGCCATGCTTGAGCCAGTAATGGGGCCCATAAAGCTGCAACAGACTCGCATTGGTGCCCACTTCGCCTACACCAGGCATGAACACAATACCTTCAGTTGAGTCAGCAGCAGGATTGTAGGTAACACGCACATTCCAACCTACAAAAGTTGTGTCATATGTAATAGATTGGGAGAAAGACTGTTGAAAGAAAGTTAGTGCTATCAGCAAACACCACACCTTGCCATTTTTGTAAAAAGCACAATACGGTTTCATAGGTTTTTTGTCACTTTTGATATTGGATTGAATTGGATCTCACAGAAAATAAAAGTATTATAAAAAGAGAATTGCCCAAATGGCATTAATGCCCGTTTAAGTACACAGTAATTTCCGTATATAGCATGGAAAAATACTAAGGTATCAGTGGGGAAAAATTAAGAATAGAAAGTACTATTTTTTCTCATAAGTAATATTTTAAAATTTATAATATGAAGATAATTCTGTTTGGAATTTTCACAATAAACATACCAAGGGTTTTTATTCACAATTATGTGGAAAAATTGCCCCGATTTAATCCTGAGAATTCGTTGCCTAATTCTTCCTTGGCGCACCAATTATGATTATCTTGTTTTCTATTTGTTCATGATCTGGCTTGAAATCTTATTCTTTATCGGTCTTTTTATTCTCTTTTATAGCTATTTAGGATATGGTCTGCTCCTACAGCTATTGGTTTCCATAAAAAAAATCTTCTCTCCAAAAACTATTGATACCCAGGAAGAATTCCCGGAGGTAACCTTGATAGTTGCTGCTTATAACGAGCAGGATTTTATTGTAAAGAAAATCAACAACAGCCTGGAGCTTGATTATCCTGCAGGAAAGCTCAAACTCATTTTTGTTACCGATGGTTCCAGCGATGAGACCCCGGCATTGGTAGCCCGTTTTCCGGAAATAACTTTACTGCACTCTCCCGAAAGAAAAGGGAAGGTTGCCGCAATGCACAGAGCCGTCGTTGGCTTCACCAACACGCCCTATATCATTTTTTCCGATGCCAACACCCTGCTTAATAAGGAAAGCATCAAAAATATTGTGCGTCATTACCGCTCACCTAAGGTAGGAGGCGTTGCCGGTGAAAAAAAGATACTTTCCACATCCGTGGATGTGCTGACTTCCACCGGTGAAGGCCTTTACTGGAAATATGAATCCTGGTTAAAAAAGCTCGATTCCGATTTCTATTCCGTTGTAGGCGCCGCCGGTGAATTATTCTCTGTAAGAAAGGACCTGTATGAACATCCCGGAGATAATATCCTGCTTGACGATTTTGTGATCTCTTTACGGATCTGTGAAAAAGGCTACCGCCTTGTGTATGAGCCTGATGCTTTTGCACTGGAAGCTCCTTCCTCTTCCATTAAGGAAGAACAAAAAAGGAAAGCAAGGATCAGCGCAGGCGCTTTCCAGTCGATGGTGCTGCTGCGTTCGCTGCTCAACATCTTTAAGTTTCCTCTGCTCTCATTCCAGTATATTTCTCACCGGGTGCTCCGGTGGACGCTTTGCCCCCTATTCCTCCCTCTTGTTTTGATATTGAACATTATACTGGTCTATCAAAGCAATTGGATGGGCTATAAACTGATCCTTGCCGCCCAGCTCCTTTTTTACCTGATGGCATTCGCCGGCTGGTTGCTGTACAAAAAAAAGATACGGATCAGCTTCCTTTACGTACCTTATTATTTTCTGTTTATCAACATATCCCTTTATATAGGCTTTTTCCGGTTCTTAAAAGGGAAGCAATCCGTTTTATGGGAAAAGGCAAAACGGGAAGATTATAGTTCAGCCACTTAATATTATTCTTTGCAAAGTTTTTTATGGAACTGTTTCTAGATATACTGGCCGTTATCTTTTTGGTTATCCAGGCTGTGTTAGCGATATACATGCTTACCCCGTTTCTTTCATTGCTTGGTTATGGTATCGTCCGGCTATTCGGGATTAAGCGCCCTTTCGACAGGAAGGCAATCGTCAATAACAAGGATTATGAGTTCGGTATCATCATTACGGCACACCAGGAAACAGAATTCATACATCCTCTTGTTGATTCGATCCTCAAGCAGACCTATGGAAAATTCCATGTGTACGTAGTGGCAGACGATTGTAATACTGAAGGTTTGCATTTTGCAGATCCCCGCGTGCATATTTTGAAGCCATCCCCCGCCCTTCATGCCAAAGTGAAATCAATTGATTTTGCACGGCGCCAGTTCATTGCCGCACATGATATTACCATGATCCTTGATTCGGACAACCTGATACATCCTCAATTCCTCGATACAGTAAACAAGCATTTTCAAAAAGGATACAGGGCTGTGCAAGCAGATTTCAAACCGAAAAACACCGATACCCTATACGCCAGAATGGATGCCATCGGCGATATGTTCAACTTCTTTATCGACAGGGAAGCAAGAATGAGGATGGGATTATCTTCTGCCATCTGGGGATCAGGCATTTCATTCGAATCCAGTTTGTATGACAGCATCTCTTACAAAACACTGGTTGGGGGATTTGACAAAAAACTGCAGGCCACTCTTGTATTAAATACGAAAAGAATTGCTTTTGCTCCTGATGCCATTCTCTATGATGAAAAGATCAGCTCAGGCAAAACCCTCGAAAACCAGCGGGCAAGATGGATCCATTCCTATTTCAACTATTTCCGGGAAAGCAGTAAAATATTTGTGGAAGGCGTGAAACGGATGAACTTTAACCTCATCTATTTTGGATTCGTGCTGTTGCGGCCGCCCTTGTTCATGGTATTCCTCGCATCCTTTGCCTGCATGGTGGTTGACTACTTTATCTGGCCCTGGCTTTCACTTGCCTGGGCAGGCGTCTTCCTTTCATTTTTTCTCTCTTTTGTGATCATCGTGCTGATGAAAGGAAAGGACCCCAAATTCCTTAGAACACTCTTTGCATTACCGGCATTTGCTTTCCGCCAGGTATTGTCTGTAATGAAATTGAAGAAAGCTTCGAAATCATTCCTGAAAACACCTCATACCAAGCTCCTTTATATCGAGGATATATTGCCGGAAATGAAAAAATGATCTGCTTCTAATTTTGCTGCGGCTCTTCAATGGCCCTGGCTTTTTTACTTTTCCATTTAAGAATGGAGAAATTGCCTTTCAGCTTCAGGAAGTATGACTCAAAATACCTGAACGAAAGCCAGGCAATACCTACCGTGACGCAGATGGAAAGCACGTAGATCAGGATATTTTGTACCACCAGGTTGTCTGAACAATATTTGGCAAAAACAATTGCCGACCCGATACAGACAGGGTGGAACATATACACGCCATAAGATATTTTTCCAAGAAAGTTCAGTATGGGTATTTCCAGCTTGAAAATGGTTTTAGGATTAAGGGTGGCATTAAAAACGATCATCCCAAACAGTAATGCATATATACGGTAATCAAACAGCTCCGCTGTTTCGAACACATAATGCCCTACCGCAATGCTGCCAAGCACGCCGATAAGCAGGAGCCACTGGAATGTTTTGGTAAAGAAAAAGCGTTTTGAAACGGATTCCCTTTTAAAATAAAGCACGCTGAACACACAGCCCATAGCGATACATGCGAGATACTTCAACTGGGCTGTAATGGAATTGACAAGCCCCGGCGATATGGCCCCTTCCAGGTGGAATACTTTTATAAAAAGCCGTACCAGTTCTGGCGACAACCCGATTATAATAAAGCTGATCAGCAATAAATACCGTTTCTTCAGGAATTTGATCAGCAGTGGCTGAAAAAAGTAAAACTGCTCTTCCACTACAATACTCCAGCGCTGATCTGCATAAGGGATGCTGAAATTATTGACGTTGGGCAACAGCAGCAGCACGATCAGGAGATTGGACCAGGAAAGCTCATGAAGCATTTTATCAGTGTATCCCGGAACATTGAGAAACCCGATACGGCTAAAAACAAAGATGCTCAGCAATATGACAACATAATACAACGGCAGGATACGCAGGATCCTGCGCAGGTAAAACTTTTTCAGTTTAACCGTATGGGTCGTTTCCCTTTCCTGTAATAAGAGGGAAGTGATCAGGAATCCGCTCAATGCAAAAAAGAAAGTTACTCCTATTTTGCCACCCACCGGAAACCAATGCAATGCCGGCACTCCCCAAAACACTTTCAGGAATTCTATATGGCCTATCAAAACCCTGATAGCCCCAATTGCCCGCAAACCGGTAAGATTATAGAAATAGATTTTTTGTGGGGTAGAGGAAGCTGACATTCTCAGGAGTTATTCAAAAAAGTGACAAAATAAAGTTTATTGCATCGTTCGCTATTCACAGGCTCAGACCTTTATCCATTCTTTTTTTTCCGGATCGTATTTTTTTATGACGCGGGCCGGATTGCCTACTGCAATGGAGAATGGAGGAATATCGCGGGTAACCACACTGCCCGCTCCTACCTGGCTTCTTTTACCAATGCGGACGCCAGGTAATACCACACAATTGGCCCCCACATGCGCTTCATCTTCGATCACGGTTTCCTTTATCACCAGCGGCTGCACAGAAGAGTTTTTTTCACCATCTTCATAACCATGACTGAACCCTGCTATAAAAACGTTTTGCCCAAGACCGGAGCCATGCCCCATTGTTACAGGGCCCAACACCACAGAACCGATACCGATCCTCACCCTGTCTCCAAACAATACATGGCCTGAACCGTTATTGATCGTCACAAAATCTTCGATGGTTGTAAGCTCACCAATCTCAAAACGGTTCCAGGGAAATACATCCACCCTCGAGCGCCAGCGTATCACAGAGCCTTTCCCCTTTTTATGAAAAAAAGGATTCACAAACCAGCGTATCCATAAGCGGGGCCTTGGATTTCTTGCCGGTGTGATACTCCAGTGCACGAGCTTCTTCAACCTGGGATTGGATTTGATCTTATCTACTATGCTCATGTTTATTTGATACACGGGCATCTTCCATCACCCGGTTTATACAATGATAAATATTACCAACATTATTCGTCCAGCTATGGCTTTGAGCCACCTCCTCTCTCCTCCTGATCAACTCTCTGGAATTATCTTTCAATGCTTTTTCAATCATTTCAGCATACGCTTCAAAACTATCTGCGAGATAAGTCACATCCCGGAAATAATTCATCGCATTGGTTGCTCTCGCCACCACTGCTTTTCCCATGGCCAGGTATTCATCCACTTTTCTCGGATAGTTGCCTTCAGTAGCTTCATTCACGGATTGGGGATTGATCGCAACATCAAAGCCTTTGATAAAGGAAGGCATCTGATCAGCATCCTTATGCCCCAGGAAGAATACATTGGGTTTACCATGCAAAGCCGATCTTTTGAACGTTTCATCTTCAGGCCCTACCAGTACAAAACTCATCGAAGGTTTTGCTTGCGACAGGTAAAGCAATAATTCAATATCCAATCTCCTGCTGGATAAATAACCTGTGTAGCCGATGATCGGGCCTGGGATGCTTTCCAGTTCTTTAGCCGGTGCTATTCCCGGATCACTGAAAGCGGAAATATCACACCCCTGCCCCACCATATAAGCATGCCTGTTAAAGCCGGCCGCATAGGAAGCATACAGCTCCGAATTGGTGACTACCAGGTCAGCCGATCGGATGAGCTCCGGTTCCAGGCGAACTGCATGCTTTTTCCAGTAAGGGTTCTTGATAAGAAAATCCCGGATATAATAAATACTGAAAGATGGTTTCAGCAATTCTTTCAGGTAATAACCCAGGTAAATGGAATTATCATTGAACAATACCACATCCCTGAATCCGAGCTGGGCCGTAACAGCCATGATCTCTTTTACGAATCGCTTACTGTTGATACGGTTAAAATGATCAAAGAGCTTACCGTCAGGAAGGCCATTCACTGATTCCACCAGTTTACGGGGATAGTAAGTCCACAGATTCTCTTTTACAGCAACAAGCGCAGGTTCTTTACCTGCACGGATCCTGCGTCTCTTCTGGACCTTTGCCGTTTTCCTGTCCCGGATATTTGTTAGCCTGTCAAGCGGGGGATTAACATACAGTACCCGGTTGTTCAATGCAAATTCAATAGCAATATTCTTGCAATTGCTGCCGATCCCTATATCCCATGGCTGAAGACCAACAACAACAATATCTTTTCCATGCATCACACTAAGCGATTTTACAAACGTGGGTGAACTAACGGGACTGAACATTGATCTGTTCCAGTGCATCGGTAAGTTTCATACCGATCAGGCTTTCCATATTGATCAGGGTAAGGTTCAGTTGGTGCTGAAGTTCCACCTCCCTTACTTTTTCTGCATTGTAGCCTTTGCTCACTTTTGAAAACTCTTCCAGTGAGATTTCACCTTTTTCAAATTTCTCCACGGCCTTGTTATATAATATCCTGGCATCCTGCACTGATTCATTCTGAAGTGTGATCAGGTTTTGATAAAGCAGGTAATCTTCGTAGCCGCTTATTACCTGTTGCCGTACAGCGCTTTTCTGAATATTCACTTGCTCAACGGAGGCCTGATAACCGTGATACAGTGCCTGTGTTTGTTTTTTGTTATTGACAAAGATCCCTACCGGCAAAAATATCCCTACGTTATAGCGGGGGTACTGCGTGCTTTGCCGCAAAATAGGGTCTGTATTAAGTGTACGTTTAAGGGATATCTCATTCAGGTTACCAGCCAGGGTAATATTATTCAGCCAGGCTGTTTTGCTCCGGCTGTATTCATAACCTTGCTGAAGGGCCTGGTCTTCCACACTTTTGATCTTGGGGTTCACCATTGCAAGCTTTACAAGCTTTTCAATGATCGTGTCATAAGCCACAGGCTTCCGGTCGGAGTGCAGATCACTGGTGTCGGTCTGGGAACTGGCCTGTAAATAAATTATCACAGAGAATAAGGAAAGCAGTAGTCTGTTCATAAATCAGGGGGTTAAGGAATTTTATATAGGTTGAGAGGGTTTAAGCCTGATAATCATGGCAATGAGTGAATAAAACAAGAATGCTCCGGGCAGTGTGCCGATAGCACCCTGAGCATAATGCGCTATTACATAGCTAAAAATACAAATAACAGCCGCCAAAAGCAAGTGCCTTGCCAAAGGGTCTTTACTGCGGTAATAAGTGCGGACGCCTTGCTGCAAAACCAGGAAAAAAGTGGCGCATTGCAGGATAAGTCCAATCCAGCCATACTCCAGCGCCATCCGCAGGAAGCCACTGTCTGTCTGGAATCCCTTTAGCGGATGAGAAAAGGAATTTCCCAGCTCAAGTTCGCCCGGGGCCCCACCTGTTGTACCCAATCCCCCTCCGATCGGGTGGGAATGCATATAAGGCTGGATACGATGCCGGTTGATATCACGGACATTAAAAGAAGCATCACCTGAAAATTCAAAAGTTGACCGCACCCTGTTAAGCGTTGCGTTGTTATAGATCGGTGCAAAAAGCAGGAATAGAAAAGAAACCATGGCGACCACTGCAAAAGCCAGTGTTTTCCGGTTAGACAGGGTCATCATAATATATAATGCCACACCGGTAAGAAAAGCAAAATATGCTGTCCGCGTTCCGGAATAGCTCATGGCAAGCACCATGATCAGCACTCCCAGGCCCAGCCAGTATTTTTTGACTCCCAGTCCCTTCCAGCTTAATATCAATGTCAGGCATAGAAGGGCTGACCCAGACATCATGATCCCGAAAGAAGTCGGATCGGCAAGGAAAGAGAATTTCCGGTAATTGCCATTATCCAGCGAAAGCAATCCTTCAATAAGCGGGTCTGAGTAAATATAGGCCATCTCGTAGGCAGGATAACCAAACCATTCCTGGTAGCAGGCATACAGCGCTGCAATCGCTGCAAAAAAGAGCCAGAACTTCAGGAAGTAAAGCATTTTTTCTTTCGTGCTTAAGATCTCTATAGCAGCAAAGAACATCAATTGTAACGCAATAAACCTTCTTAATATGATCAGGCTCGAACCCAAGGGGCCTCCATTCGGATTGAATATCTGGATCGCCGAATACACTATCATTACCAGGAAGGCTATGCAAATAGGATGATTATAGTTGGCAAAGAAGTTCTCACGCTTCTGCCTTTTTTGAATGATCACTCCAACAAAAGTGAGCACACACAGTACGTCAATGTATACACCCATCGGCAGATCATGCCGCAAAAACCGCTTGATGTCTGCAAAGAAAAAAGCAACAACAATAGTAAGATATAATCCAAAAGCCGGGTAGCTGAATGCCAGCACCGTACAGATCATGCCTATTCCTCCAATGATAAAAAGGTAGCCCATTTTTCCGTTGCTGACTGCAACAAAATAGGCTACAATTACCGACAACAGGGGAAGCAGTATCGTCAGAAGCTTTTTCCTGTTCGCATCGTCATGTATGATTGCCTTTAAGAAGCTCATGTCTGCATTAAAGAAATACAATTTTTACAAAAATAAACAGAAGCACACAGGCAATAAATCCTGTGACCAGCACTTCAAGCATATAGTCATATTCTCTCTCCTTTTCTTCTTCTTTGCGTGGTTTATACCTCATGCCTGTTTCCTTTTAGTATATAAACGTGTTATTGTAAACAGTTCCTTATACAACTGAAAAGTATTCACAAATATGTTTGAAACATTTATACCGAATTTCTTATTCAGCAGGTACTGGCTGAATACAAAAGCCATGAAATAGGTGGTGGCTGTTCCGATAGCCGCACCGATCAGGCCAAAAAAGTAAATACCCAATGCATTGTTCACAATGTTGACCAGGAAAGAAAAAAGCATCACCCTGAAATTGATCTGCGGATGCCCTGTTGCGTCCATGATGGTACCAAATTGTTTCAGGAAAGGCAATGTGAACCCAAAAAACGCTGTAATGCGCAGGATGGGCACAGCCACGATAAACTGAGGGCCTGCCAGCACCTGCAGAATAAATGCAGGGAATAAAAGAACAACCAGCAAAGCCGGTAAGGAAAATACCAGGATGGCCCCTACACTTTTTTCATACATATTTTTTACTGCTTCCTTATCTGCTACATTATACTTTGCTGCACGGGGGAAAAGGATATCAGCAATTACCTGCGAAGGCAGATCAATCAGGTTGCTGATCCGCAAGCAGGCATTATAAAACCCGGAGGCAGCCGCACCAAAATATGTAAAGGTCATAAAGTTGTCAGTGCTGCGGAAAAGCAGGGAACTGATATTCGTGCCAAACACATACTTGCCGAAATGAAGCAGCTTGGGAAACCAGCTACCCAGATGGCTAAAATTCCAGGATATATATTTTCTTGCAAAAAGAAAACCTGTCAGCGTTCCCGTCATAAAGGAAACCAGGTACATTACAGAAAGCATCCATAGCTCAATATGAAAGTTGCCTATATAGCAAACCGACACCATCAACATGAACAGTCCCTGTCTCACACAATACATCCAGCAAATGGCCTTGAAGTCAAGTTTGGCATTCAGCAGCATTTCCATGCTTGAGAAGAATGAGCTTACAAGAATGATCAGTGAATACCAGCGAAGCAGTTCGGAAAGCTCCGGTGTAACATTCCAGTACGACAACATATAGGAAGCTACAAAGAACAATAAACCCAGTGCAGCACTGATAAAAAAGCTCAGTGCCAGCGCAGCTCCCTGTATGCTGGGTTGCTGCTCAGATGATGATTGGTGCATGAACCTGATAAAGGCGTTGCGGGTAATAGCCGTGCGTGAAGTTTCTGCAATAGATGAGATCACCATAAAAAGCCCCCAAACACCATATCCTGCAGGGCCCAGCATACGGGCCAGCAGCATGAATGAAAGTATCCCGATCAGGAGAGTAGCTACCTTCTGAATAGCCGTATAGATCCCTGACTGGATAAGGTGACCATATCTTTTGAACGGGCTCATGTGCCGGCCTGTTGTTTAAGCGTGAACAATTTCCTGAACCCGATCTGTTTGAAAAGATTGTAAAGGAAAACCGGAACAATCACCCCGCAAGCCCATGATACCAGTAAGATGATCCACACATTCAGTTCAATTCCCGAACGCATCATCAGGCTCCTGGAAAATGAAACGATATAAATATGCAGTATATAGATGTACAGGGAGTTCTTTCCCAGGTAGGCCAGCCAACCCATGGATGGGAACTTGGCTATAATACCGGAGATGATATAAAAGAAATAACATCCTACTATAATGATCAGAAAGAACAGGAACAGGTAGGTCGTTTCCATTTCTTTATGAGTAAACCAGAAATACTGCCCCACCAAAAAAACCGGCAGCAGCCATACCAGGTGCTTCGGATTAAGATACTTATGATTCAATTCGCTGCTCAGGAGATATTTTGATACACGGGTGCCAATAAACAGGAAAGGATAGAAATAAAACAGGTCCGTGATAATGCTGTATGGTTTTAAAACTTCCAGTGTAGAAAGATAATGAAGTCCGAGTGCCAAAGCCAGGTGTAGCCAGTCGTTCTTCAGGCGGCTGCGCAGCAGAAGGAACAACATGCTTGTATTGAACAGTGCAAGCAGGTACCAAAGGTGCGCTACAGCCCTGGGCTGCGTCACCACCAGCGCAATATCCCCGATACCGTGTCGGGTGGAATTGGAGTAATCAGTAAAGAAGATCTGCAGCAGCACCGTAATGATCGCCCACAGAAAATAAGGATAAAGTAAGGTAGACGCTTTATCTTTTACAACAGTCATCACTTTATGTTTCCGGAGCGATGCTGCCAGGAAAATACCGGACAATACAAAAAAGACCGGCATGCGGAAGTTAAATACAACTTCCTGCAGATTATACATAAGGGATGATACTTCAAGACCTGATCTTGTTAATCCTACCACTGCATGGCGGTATACAACCAGGAGAATGGCCATCCCCCTCGCATAATCTACCCATAAAAGTCTCTCCTTATGTGCTTTGCCTTGCATGATAGGGTGTGCCCCTGGCTGGGCAATTGACGAATTAGTTTGTAAGATTAGGGTCACGTACCTTATTTAAGATAGCTCCAAAGAATTTATCGCTTTCTTTCAGGAAATGCATGGAGTCCTGGTCGGCTTCGGTAACAACAGTTTCTGCTGAGAAAATAATAATTACTTTTTCAGCATATTCCATTAATTCTTTTGTATCAGTAAAACCATTAAGCGGAGCGCCTTCCATAAAAATGAAATCGTAGTCCTCTTTCAGGTAATCAAGGTAATTCAGTAAGTGATTCTTGGGTAATATCTCGGAAGGTGTATAGTCACCACCTTTACAGCCAATAATGTCCACACCGCTTATCGGGGTCTTTGACATCAGCAGATGCGCTTTATCCCTGTTAAAAACACCTTCTTCAGTAGCCTGGAATTGTTCCAGCACCGGATCGGCCTGGATGGCTACAGTAAGGTCATTATTACAGAAATTGGTATCAAGGATCAATACTTTCTTTTTTCCAAGGCTGAGGCTGTATGCCAGTGCCTGTATCAGGGACGTTTTTCCCTGTTGCGGTTCGGTACTGGTGAAAAGAAATACTTTTTTCTTGCTTGCTTCAATTTCATAGCGAAGCTTACGTAATAGCTCCCTGAAGGTATTGTCACGCTCTTTATCTTCTCCGCTGAAATCAGTGATCCGCTTCAGGATGTTTGCATCTCCAAATTTCACATGGTTCACAACGCCAAGCAGTGGCATATCCACCTGACGGTGGAAGTTGGAAGGTGTGCGTATGGACTTGTCGAAGAACGCTATTACAAGGATCACCAGGCTGGATATAAAGAAGGCAGAAATAGCGGAAAGCATCATCACTACCATTCTTTTCGATGATTCAGGGGCCAGTGCAGGCTCTCCTATCAATGTTTGTTTAAAACCTGTTTGGGAACTTTCATTAAGATTGTAGGCCAGGTTAAGACGGTTGCTGGCATCTGTATATTCCTTTGAAGCAATTTCTATCTCTTTTTCGAGCTGACCAAGATTTGCCCCGATAGCTGCTTTACCAGACAAGCCCCCTTTCAATAAAGCTATCTGGTTTTCGAGACTTGCGATTTTCTTGGTTGAAGCTCTCAGCAATGCTTCCGCGTCTATCTTACGCTGCACCAGTTCATCCACTGAGATACGTGAGGGATCAAGGGTGTTGGTTTGGCCATTGTTGCCTGAAAGCTCCAGGTTCGACATATCCTTTAAAAGAACATTCAAGCGGTTACGCATTTCAGGATCTTTACCGCCTTTGCGAAGGTATTCCGCATAAAGGTCATTGTATTGCTGGCGCAGCCTTACATATTCATTGTTGTTTACTATCGTGCTGCTGTTATTGCCGGAAGTTGAACCGGTTTTATTGCGTTCTGTCTTTATCAGTTCTTCAAACTGCTGCACACGATATGCATAGTTTTGTTGCTGTCCTCTTTCATTCACCAGTTCGCTTTCAAATGCCCCGATCTGTGACAGGTTGGTTGATTGCTCCTGGTTGAGATCAACCACGCCTTTCTCTGACATGAACCTGTTCTTTGCATCTACTTTCTCATCCAGTATTGCTTTTTTCTGCTTTACCAACGAATCGAGTGAAGCAATTGACCCACCGGTCCTCTCCTTTCTGTCGAGACCATAAAAACGTTTGAATTCATCGCATAGCTTATTAACGACGAAGGCAGACATGAACTGGTTCTCGGAAGTATAAACGATATTGATGTAGTCTGTACGCTGATAGCGGGCTACCTGCAGGCCTGCGGCAATATCTGAAATATCATATTGATACAGTTGTATGAACTTCAGTATCTTTTTTTCTTCCGGATTCTGAGGACTGAGGATTTCAACTGAATCTATCTTATTCCGCAGTATCCGGGCAGCAAGGGCCTGGTCTACCTGCTTGAATTCATTCGACTCCTTTTGCTTTTTATCCAGTTTGGTAAAAGGCTCATCTGATTGCAGGTCATGCAGCATCAGATTGTAAGACACCAGGCTTCTAACCCTTGGTGAGGTGATGTTTTCGATAGCGTTGTTGAACTTTACATCAATCTGCTGTGGATTAAACCGTCCATCTTCTTCCAGTTTGATCTGCTCGGCCTGTGTAAAGCCGGTAGATAATTGGGCGGTGGACTTAAATTTTAGTTTGAATCCGATAGTCAAAATAAAGGCAACAACCAGGGCTATAAGTACGGATGCGGCGATAATCCATTTGCCGCGTAAAAGCGCCCTGAACAAATACGCAAATTCCATTTGTTTTCCTGTTGTTTTTTTAGAAAAGAATGGGACTGGCATCGCCGGTCCCATTCAATATTAGTTCAGAAAGTTTGGTATTCTAACAAAGTTTAAATCAATATTTTACAACCTTGGTAGCACGTGGTTTCTGATCCACGCCTATTACTTGTAAAATATAAGTACCTCTCGATGCAACTCTACCTCCAAGATCCAACTGTTGTCTCCAAACACCTTTTGCTGCGTTATTGAATTCCCTACGATAAACGGTTTTTCCACTGAAATCGTACAAAACTACGGTAAATTTCGCAACATCCTCTTTCAGAGACAATTGAAGCGTCAGATCGTTCACAAACGGATTGGGGAAGGCCTTGATAAGCGTAGCATCCTCTACCTCAATTGTTTGTGCCGAAGTCCTGGCAGCTTCTGTAGTGGCTGCAACTGTGCCTGTTTGTGCTCCTGTGCCCGTGCCTGAACGGCCGGTTACCATAGGATCTTCTTCAGGTGTTACATCCGGCACTGCTTCCAGTGATACACTGTTCAGGAAGCCGTATCCCACACTTGAATAAACCGTTACCAGTATTTCACCATTCTCATCCGGAGCAACATTGTTGATCTTAACTGTATTATTATAGTTATTGGTTGAGCTCAGAGATACTGTCTGGTTGCCGATCTTATACACGGTATTGTTTGTCGGAGTATAAGATGAACCCGCATAGAAGATCACATTGTATGCGCTCGCGTGGTTCAATCCGCTGAATTTAAAGCGTGCAGTGTCAGCAAAGTCAAGGAAATAGAAATTGCTCATCACTTTATCAGGCACAGCACCGGAGTTGTTACCAGTTGTCAGTCCCAATGCATTATTGAATCCGCTGAAGTTCTCAACAATGTTAAAGTCAATACCTGTGTTCTGATCCTGTGAATTGATCAGGTTAGGCAATACAAATCCGGTATACAGAAGTGTATTGGTATTGTTCCATCCGCCTGACTGTGCATTGGCAGCAGCATCATTCAGGTTCACATTTACAATATAAGATACTGTTGATGCGCTGGCGATATTGCTGAACTCTGTGAATTCACCACCGCCTTTCGCTGTACGGATCTTATAGTAGTAAGCAGTTCCACTGGCCAATCCTGTGTTGGTATAAGACACATCAGTCAATGCCATGTCAGCAACCTTAGTGTATGTACCATTGGAAGAAGTGCTTCTCCACAATTCATAACCGGTTCCTGCGCTTCCTGCATTGGTCCAGTTGATCCTGATCTTATCCACAGACACGCCTGTTGCAGTCACATTCGTTGGAGGAAGTGCTACGGCCAGGAATGGATAAGATTGGATTTCAAGCGCACCAATATAGAAGTTGGCTGAAGCTCCCACTTTACTTACAGTGATCTCTATTTGTCCGCTGCCATCAGGCGACAGATCGCTCAGTTTCACAAAACCTGTGGTATTATTATCCACGTTCAGATCACCGGATTTACCACCTGCTGCATAGCGTGTGATCAATGAACCCGTGCTTGCGCGGCTTGCAGAGAATACCAGGTTGTATTTCTTGTTACTTGACAGGCCGCTCAGCAATATCCTTCTTCCTCCCGCTGTTGCATCATAATAAGTAGTACGCAATACATCGTCAGGATAAACTCCGCTGTTATTGCCGGTCAGTGTACCGCCGGTTGAACTACCAGCCCATGCATCGGTCAGGGTGATGTTCATGTTGGTGGAGTTATTATTCTTATCCTTCAGGTTAGTGATACCTACGCCAGCACCCGGAGCACTATTGAAGTTGTTCCATCCTGTTACAGGATAAGTCTGGTTAAAGTTCACGTAAGTGTAAGTAAGGCTTGCATCAGTAACCTTAATAGTAAAGGTCTTGCTGCTGCTTGCTCCGCCACCGTCAGTAGCAGTAACAGTAACATTATCGAACGTGCCGGCTGTTGCCCCTGGCTGGATAGTGATCGTACCTGTACCATCCCCATTGTCTGTCAGTGTAGCAAATGAAGGAGCTCCAGACAGGCTAAGTGTGATCACATCACCCGGATCATCCGTGGATGTAACATTTACATTCACTGTTTCGCCGGTGTTCATATTCACATTGCTGATAGCAGCGATGATCGGGCTGGTATTAGGTGTGGTCACTGCCACTGTATCGCTGTAAGGCGAGTTGCCATGGCTGTTGATCGCACGAACTGTATAATAGAAGGTCTTGTCACCAGTTACAGTAGCATCATCATACTGTGTCAGGTTCGCATTATTGCCACCTGGGTTCAGCAGGGTATACGTACCACCCAGGGTTGTTGACCTGTAAACCTCATAGGCTGTTTCGTTGAAGGCAGCATCTGTCCATGTGAGATGAGCTTTACCATCAACAAATGAACCGGCCAGGTTGCGAGGTTTGGCAGGAGCCGAACCATCATCATACACTGATTCAATTACTACGGAGCTGATATAGCCGTAAGTCGCACCTGCAGCTTTGGCTACAGTGAAAGTGATCGTGCCATCGCCTGCCGGAGTAACGTTATTGATACTTACCGTATTCAGGTAGTTGTTGGCCGCATCCAGGTTAACGCTTTGTGCGCCTATTGAATAAACAGTCATTACACTTCCTGAAGGATTGTACCTGCTGCCCAGGAATGTAAAGGAGTACTGACCTGCCGGATTCAATCCAGCTACTTTCACATTCTGAACAACTGTATTAGTATAGTAAGAAGTCCTCAATACATTATCAGGATAAACACCGGAGTTATTACCTGTGTTGGCACCATTGGTGTTAAGTCCCTGCCATGTGTTCATCAATTGTAGGCTGATACCTGTGGTAGCACCCGCATCATTCTTCAGGTTGGCAAAGATGTCGCCTGCGGCCGGAGTTTTATTTGTATTGTTCCATGGAGCAGGAGCCTGATAAGTGCTTGAAGTAAAGTTTACATAAACCTTATAGTTAGGATTAACATCATTTACAGTAATAGTGAATGATTTGGTATCGAAAGCACCTCTTCCATCATCCACTTTGGCTGTTACATTGTACACACCGTTATCTGCATAGCCAGGAGCCAGTGAGAGCTGAGCAGTGGTACCTGTACCTGTAACTACAGTAGCAAATGCAGGGAGACCGGTGAATGACCAGGTGAGTACATCTGTCGCATTCTGATCTGTAGCTGACAGGTTCACCGCAGTAGTTTGTTTTTCATCCAGTGTCACATTGCTTATAGCACCTACTACCGGACTGTAATTATCACTTACCAGCAGATTGAAATTCACTGAAGTGCTGCCACCGAATTCATCTTCAGCTGTCACAGTGATCGGGTAAGTTCCCTGATCTCCGATAGCTGGGTTGTTGAAACTGATCACACCATTGTTCTCTCCGGGAGTCTGAACAAAGGACCCGAATGCGGCAGGCAGGCCAGACACAGATATGGTCAGGTTGCCACCGTCAGGATCAGAAGAAGATACATTTACGTTCAGTTGTGTACCGTAGCGCATCGACTGATTGCTGATAGCAGTCAGCACAGGAGCGCGGTTCACAGTGATGGCGCTGTCTTCATTGCTATAAGCAGAGAAGCCACCATCATTTATTGCACGCACTTTATAGTAATAGATACTATTGGCTCCCAGCAGTGAATCTGTAAAGCTGGTTGTATTTGCTGCCAGTGTTTTATATAATATATAGTTCGTGTTGTTATTGATTGATCTGAACACTTCAAATCCAATCTCATTGGCAGAATTATCCTGCCATGTAAGATCAATCGCAGAAGAGCTGGAGCCGGTAGCTGTCAGCAGAGACGGAGCCGGCGGGCCAGGAGGCAATGGCAGTGTTGTTGCACTTGGAACAGGATCTCCTAAAACATTGGTAGGAATGATCTGTTTAGCAATACCGCTTCCGGCAGGTCCCTGGTAACGCACTTCCAGGAATTCCCCACCACCCTGCTCAAAGAAGGTAACATAAATGTCATGGAAACCTGCGGTTAATGTAACATTACCACTTCTTTCAGTTGGCCCTTGCAGGTAATCGTTGGCAACTACTTTATGTGCTGCATCGAAACCATCTATATAAAGATTGGAACCATCATCCGATTTAGTAAAGAAAGTATACGTACCAGCTGTGGGCAGGTAGATCTTTCCGCTGAACTTAAAGACAAACTGGTCATTCCTGTTTTGCTGGCCCAATACGAAATTCGGCACGCGACCGGTTTTCACCGGAACCAGTGAAGTGAAATCAGGCAGGCTGTTCACACTCATTTCATAATAAGCATAGTCCACACCATTACCTGATACATTGAATGCTGATTCGCCGAAATTTCCTATCGCTTTGATCTTATAATAATAAGTAGTGCTTGCAGTCAAAGCTGTATCAGTATAGGAAGTTGCATTAGCTGCTGCACGACCTACCATCACGAAGCCGTTGATTGCATCCAGTGAGCGCCAGATTTCAAACCCGGTCTCATTATTACTGTTGTCTGTCCAGGTCAGGCCGATCTGTTTGTGAGACAGCGCTGTAAGTGCCAGGTTGGTCGGTTTGGCCGGTGGCAGACCATTTACTACAGGAATATCTGTGAAGGCGCTGTTGGGGATCGTTACAAAGTTGCCTCCAGTTTGAGGTGTTTTCCAGGACACGATCATTTGCTCACCACCACCCTGCTCATAAAATGCCATGGCGATCGGATATACGCCGGCAGTCAGTGTGAGGTCAGCTGAGTTTCTGTCCTGTCCACCATGTAAACCATCATTGTTCACCGTTGGAGTGCCGGCGAAACTGTATGGAGTGGAACTGCCATTGCGTGGTCCGAGCCACAGCCTGCTTCCGTCATCTGAGTTGGTGCGGAATGTATACACTCCGTTTACAGGAATGGTGATATAACCTTCCCATAAGAAAGCGAAGTTATCATTTTGTGTTCTCGGTGTGATAGCCACATTTGGCATATTGCCTGTAGCAACCGGCTCGAGTGTATTGAAATCAGGCAGGCTGTTCCATGTGCCGGTGAATGTATAATATTTATAGTTCAAACCATTCATGACCGGCTGACCGGTTGCCTGGTTACTTGCACCGGATGTATTGCCGGTCTGATCTTTTGCTTTTACAACAAAATTGTATGTCTGGTTATAGGTCAGGTTATATACAGTGAACGTAGTTTGTGTAGTTGTATACGCCATCTTACCATCCACATATATTTCATAGCGGGCTACACCCACATCGTCTGTGGAAGCATCCCATGCCAGGCCAACAGAAGTTTTGGTAGTTCCGGTTACACGAAGATTACCGGGAACACTTGGAGCCTGCTCATCTTTTTGCGTCAATGCGTTTACAGGGCCTGTAGCAGCAGAAGCAGCCGTGGCATTTACCGCTCTTATCTTATAATAATAAGTGGTATTTGCATCCAGGCCATTGTCTGTATAGTTAGTAGCATTGGCAGCAGTCAGGGCGATCATTTTGTAAGGCCCGCCTGCATTTTTAGCCTGGAAGATCTCATAGCCTGTTTCATTGTAGGCAGGAGCAGGATTATCCACCCAATCCAGGCGGATCGAAGTTTTGGACATGGTCGTTGCTGCAAATGAAGTAGCAAGGTCAGGTTTGTTAGGACCATTTGCATCTATTACAGTAACAGGAGTTGAGAAATCACTGGAACAGCCGAATTGTTCCATCACTTTCACGGTGTAGTCGCCGGCAGAGGTTGCCTCAAAGGTCCTGTTTGTTCCAAGCACCGTAGCATTACCTACACGCTGCCATTGATAGGTGGCATAACCATCCGGCACTTCCAACGGCACACTGGTGCTGCCATCAAGGGAAGGAATAGCAAGGCTCTTCATGCCAGTGATGGTAATTGCCGGAGGAACTGTAGGTGCTTTTAGTTTGATCTCTACCGGTATTGGCGACCATTCAGACCAGGTAGAGCCGCGGAGGATGCGGCAGGAATAAACACCCAATGCAGTAGCGGTGATCTCATTGCCGTTAGCCCCATTGATCAGTATATTGTCTTTTCTCCACTCGTAACTGGTAAAGCCGGGCGTAACACCAATTACCTGGTTGATCGTTTCACCAGGACAATATTCATACCTGCCGTTCAAAGGCCAGGGATTTGCTTTATGGGCCTTACTTATATAAGGCATGAAATTCGCCTGGTTCCAGGCATCGTACCAGATACCGTGACCTCCGTTAGGGAATAATGTGTAGGTCATGTTGGCACCTGCACTCTTATATGCATTCACCACGCTCTCTGTTGTAAATGGCGTAGGGCCATCATCGAGACCACCCTGGAATGTCCATATAGGTGTATATTTTAAAGTAGGGATAGATGCATTGGTAGTAGGAACGTTTACAGGGGCACTGATAGGAAGCGAAGCTGCGATAAAATTAGGATAGGTCCTTGTCATTTGCCAGGTGGCAGAACCTCCGCCAGACAGACCATCAACAATGATACGGTTGATATCAGCTTTTACCTGAGGAACCAGGTAATTTTCAACGATCTCTTTGATCACATCAAATTGCCAGGGGCTCCATTCGCCACTGGTGCTGGATGATTGGGCATATAAAAGGAATCCATCAAACTGGCCGTTGTCTACAGCGTTCCTGAACAATTCACCGCCATGATACAACTGGTAGTCGTTATCATAAATGGATCCTCTTTCACCAATTCCGTGGAAGAAGATAAAAACAGGATAGGTTTTGCCGTCTGCCACACCATGCTGATATGACTTGGGGAATTTGAGACGGAAAGCCAGGTTCTTATAAAAATAGGCTTTATACGAATCGGTATTGAAACCGACACGTTTCGTTCTTACCCATTTCGCCATTACTCCATTGGCAGGAGTAGTCGGCGGATTTGCAGGGTCGTAAGTAACGATAGGGTCTGCGGGGTTCAGGATGCCTGCTTGGGCCTGAACAGTCGCGGGGTAACCAGCTAAAAGGAGGCAAAGAATGCCGATAAGGGTAACAATCCGTCTCATAATAAAGGTTGTAGTTAATGTATGGCAGCTGTTTATATACGATACAATACAGGCATAATCTACCTGTAGAATATACTTACAATTATCTACTGTCTAGGAGCCTGGAAATTGGAAACGGAATTCAACGGAACTGAGTGGATAATAATAGAAATACTGGTGGAATCTGATAGGAATGGAGATATTACCTAGAAGTCAGGAACCAAAGCTACACTCTTTTTATTCCAAAACCAAACGTATTCCTACGTTTTTTTGCCACATGCTGTGGAAATCTCAGATATACTTGCGAAGCTTCCAGAATGGGAGTTCGATCAGTTTATGAACGATATATGTTACCACAAATGTGATCACAACTGCAATACCCACAGATAAAAGTTTTGCAGCAATAACGCTTCCCGTAGCAACCTGGAGGCTTTCCTGAAAATTATATTCCACAATGTTCTGGATCGGATAGTGGAAAATATAGAGGCTGTATGACAGTACCCCCAACCAAACGAATAAAGGATGGTTGAGCAGTTTCCTGAAATATTTCAACTGGTTGTCGCACAGGGTCATAGTGATCATACCCGCAAAGAAAATATCAACGAGCGTATAATTGACCATATAATGGACCGGATGCTGGAACATCATTGTTCCTGCAACAAAGGCCATTAACACTGCCAGGGTTCCGGAGATGATCGTAACCGGAAAAGCGAGCTTTTCCAAAATGGATTTGTCTGTTCTTATCAAAACGGCAATAATGGCGCCCAGTACCAATCCTTCCATCCTGCCCAGCGTAGCCACATAGGGGAATGGCATCACAAAGCCCATGTTCATCCCTGTGTTGCGGAATATCAGGCTGAAAAAGAAAAGGAAAATACAGAAACGGACAAGCCCTTTCGAAGAAAATACAAGTACTACCAGCGGCCAGACAATATAAAACTGTTCTTCAATTGCCAGCGACCAGAGATGGTGCATACCTTTTACTGCCGGCCAGCCTTCGATAGCATACAACCAGTTCTGTCCATACAACCAGAACCATGACTGATGATCACGGTAATAGCTCAGATCAAGCCAGGAAGCCGGAATAACAAAAAACATGATGGCCAGGAAAAAATAGTACACGGGGAACACCCTTACGATCCTCCGCCCCATGAATTTGGTGTAATAATGAGGCTTGCTTTTGGCATCCATCAGGATGCCTGTGATCAGGAAGCCGCTCATTACAAAAAACATCTCCATGAAGATCCATGAGCCTATGAACAAACTGGGAAAATAATGGGCCAGCATCACGAACACTATACCAATACCCCTCCACCCTTCAAATTCCCTTACATAACTACCGGGCTTGTAGGTAATAGTCATTTGACGCGTTGCCAGTCCACGAAATTTGCTCACCAAAACTCCCAGCATACTGTTATTTTTTTGAATCAGTTGTTTTAGTCCACACTGTCAGGAAGCCGCCTGTAAAACTATACGGCAGTATTTCAGCAAATGCACAATCAAATTTTTGCAGGAATTTGATCCGCTTGGTCAGCAGGGAAAAGGGAAATACATCTTCTACAAAATTCGTTTTCCCGAAACGTTGTATCGCAAATTTGTTCTCACCTGCCAGCTTGCTCAGTGATTTCCTGGTAAAGAATTGGATATGGGTCAGGTCATCGGCATCCGACTGTATGGTTGTTCCTTTGTAGCCCAGCCAGCCTTTCACTTTAAGGATCGCTTTCCACATCCAGTTCTTTTTTCGCTGCAAGGCGATCATGGGGCGGGTCACAAATGTTTCCCTCGGACCCTTACCATTGGGAACAGTTACGATAAGAATACCATCATCATGCAATAACTGCTGTAAAGAAGTAAGCAGCTTACCGGGTTCATTCAGGTGCTCAAGCACTTCACTGCAGATCACTGCATGATAGCGCTGTCCGTCAGCTATCAATTGTTCAGCACTCATTACTTCAAACCGGACATTGGAATAAGTGTTAAGCGCTTTGGCTTTTTCAATAGCTTTTTCACTTACATCCACACCTTTAACATTGAAGCCTTCTTTTCCAAGACTACGGGAAATAATACCATTCCCACAACCCACATCGAGTATTTCAGCACCTGAGGGTAATTTTTCCTGCAAGGCGCTGATGATAAACTTCAACCTCTTTATATCTGTAATTTTTTGGTACTCCATCCTTGGATCAGTTTAGCGATTGTTTATTAAGTAACTCGTTATAGAGATTTTCAATTTTGTCCATCATCAGGCGAACGGTGAATTTCTCATGTACCGTGGCCAGAGCATTCTTGCTTAATTTTTCCTGAAGCGCGGGATCTTTGCTTAAGGTAACAAGCGGCTCCACCAGGTTTTCGACCAGTTGGTCCGTTTCCACCAGCAATCCGTTCTGTCCATGTTCGATCACGTCGCAGGTGCCATCAACATTGGAAGCAATAATGGCCTTACCCATTGTCAATGCTTCCAGCAAGCCTATCGGCAGGCCTTCCCACAGGGAAGGCAATACGAATATATCGGCTGCTGCCAGTACGGCCGGCACATCCTGGCGGAATGATTCCATGGTAACATGGTCTTTTATTCCGAACTCATTTATCAGCTTTATCCCTTCTGCTTTCTGATCGCCATCCCCTACCATCAGCAAGTGAAGATTGGGATTTTGAGGAAGCGCTTTGGCAAAAGCACGGATAAGTGCCAATGGCTGCTTGTGCGAAGTAAACCGCGCAATGAAAAGCACCAATGTTTTACCGGCCGGTATGCCCAGTTGCTGCCTTACATCAGGGTAGGTTTTCCGGGGGTCAAATTTTTTCTGGTCAATACCATAGTTAATGATCCTCGACTGAAACCCTTTGATCAGTTGCTGGCCGGCCCGTTGATTGGAAACCGAAACCGAGATATTGACATCCGTTTTGCTGGTAAGATATTTTTCACCCAGTATGCGCATGCGTTTCAGCAATGGGCCCTGGTCCTGATGGAAAGACCATCCATGAATAGTATAAACAACAGGAATACCCAGTGAGCGGGCAGCCCAGATCACATTGGAGTTTGCCCTGGTGCCATGTGCATGCACCAGTTCAATTTTTTCTTCAATGAGCAGGGATTTAACCATTTTCCATTTGGTGAAATCAAATGGCTTTTCAGTATGAATGATATGGGTGCGTACATTCATATCTTCCAGTGTCTTTATCATCGGGCCATCTGTGAAAGAAAGAACGACCGGATCAAATTTCGATCTGTCGAGGCTTTCGACCAGGTTAAGAAGATGGGATTCGCCCCCTCCTATTTTGCCTTGCCGGATACACTGTAAAATCTTTTTTTTCATTTCAACATTGTCGTTTTTTAACAGCTCAGTTTACTTTCGAATAGGTGGATGCTGTGAGATTCCACCAGGTACCTTTCACTACAGATTTCAGATAAGCGAACTGGCCCTTCAACGAAAATTTCAGAATGGACTTCGGAAAAGCAAACAGGGAATAGAATGCAAGAAAAACCAGTAATTCCTTTTTCCCCGAGTTGCGCCGCATATAAAGTATCCTGTTCCTGGTTTGGTAGTATACTTTCATCGGGCTTGATTTACCTACCGAAATCGACTCTTTATGATAAATAAGCGCTTTAGGCTGATAATATATCTTGTACCCTTCTTTCAGTATCCTTGCACTCCAGTCCCACTCCTCATAATATAAAAAGAATACTTCCGGAAAAGCGCCTGTTTTTTCAATCACTTCTTTTTTTACCATCATTGCACATCCGTGGGCGCCTGCTGTATATCCCGGTGTATCATGCTGTCCTTTGTCTTCTTCTTTATTGCCAATAGCCGTGGTGCGTCCTGTATATACATTGATAGGGTTAAATCCGGCATACTGGATAATAGAACGGTTATAATAGAAGCGGATTTTAGGGCAGGTAACACCGATAACCGGGTCTGTTTGAAAAGGTGCTAAAAGCTGCTGGAGGATATCAGGAGTAAGTTCCGTATCATTATTAACGATAAAAATGAAATCACCTTTTGCCTGCCGGATCCCCCAGTTATTGCCGCCGGAAAATCCCCTGTTTTTATCAGAGCGAAGAACGCGTGTAAAAGGTACTTTCAGACTTTCGATCCGGTCTGTAGGGTCTATATCCGAATTCATGTCACAAACCAGGATCTCGTAGTTCTCATATGTTAGATTCCGGCTGGATTCCAAAAACTCGCAAGTCACTTCAGTTGCGTTCCAATTCAGGGTTATAATTGACACCATTGGAACAGAATTCCCTGTTGACATCTGTTAGCTCTTTTTATGAGATACGGCCGGCAAAATTAATAATAATGCCGGGAAGTCCTATCGTAGTTTTACTAAAATTAGCCTGATCCTGCATTTTACAGGGCATAATAAAGGGGAACCCGGTTTATAGACGGGTTCCCCGGCTTTTCAAATGGTCTCTATCTTTTTTGGGAAACCCGATCAGGCGTTGCTCTTCTGGAAAAGGATGGTTGGTGTTTTAGCCATTATCCAGAGATCGTAAGCCACATTGGCTTTGCGGGCATAAGAGATATCAAGGTTGATCCTTTCTTCCACAGACATGTCTTCTTTTCCGCGTTTTTTGATCTGCCATAAGCCTGTGATACCAGCATCGGCCATGAAACGTTCAACGCAGTCATTTGTAGTCAACGTAGTGGCTTCATATAAAGGAAGAGGCCTGTTCCCAACCAGCGACATGTCACCTTTTACTACATTAAAGAGTTGAGGTATTTCGTCGAGGCTGGTTTTACGCAGAATCTTACCAAGGCGGGTCACACGTGGATCATTATTGATCTTCACGAATTTTGCTCCTCCGTTACCATCCTGGTATTGATTAAGGTGGGCCAGTTGTTGTATTTTTTTATCTGCTCCTACTTCCATTGTGCGGAACTTATAGAACTTGAACACCCGGAAGCCTTTACCGGCCCTGGGGGAGATGTACATGATAGATCCCCTTGATTCAAATTTGATGGCCAGTGCAATGACCAGGAAAACAGGGAGAAGAACTATAATAGCTGCTGATGCAAGCAGTATATCGATCAGCCTTTTAATAAAATAAAGCTTGGGAGCCTTAGCAGTTGCCTGCTGTAAAGGTTGTTCACGCCTTACGCTCAATCCCGACATCCGGCTTTTCAACCTTTTCAGGAACAAGACCTTTGAGCCGTAATTAATTTCCATTCCATTTACATCCACTACATCGTCGATCAGCTCATTCTTTTTAAGGTATTTTATCTTTTCAGCGTCGAGTTGTTGGCTGGCATAAAACAAAATAACACGGCTGTCCAACCCTCTTTCACGCAGAAATTTGTTGAAACGGATCAGTTCAGCTTTGTTAAGGGTGAGATCGATGAAAATAACATCGGGTACTGCACTGCGGCGCAATCCATCCAGAGCGGATTGCGCTCTTAAAATGGAGTTCACCGTTTGGCCCGATTGGAAATAACGATTGAAATTCCTGTTTTCATTTTTGCTTCCGATATAGAGAAACGAAAGCATTCTTCCTTCCACCGTGGGCTCTATGACGGTAAACTTTGTAAAAGTTTGCCACGGAGCTCCGGCTTCAACACTAATAGGGTAAGTAGCAGAATTCATGTAAAAGGTTTAAGGTTTAACGTTAAAACAGCTTTGAAGACTTCTCATAAAGCAAATCATCAATACTTCTTAACATATCGAGGGGGCTGAAAGGTTTATAGAACATGTCCGCAACCAGTGCCGAGTCGATTTTGTCTTTTTGGTCATTGTCATTGCTTGTTAAAACAATAACTGCCGTGTCCTGATAAAGGCCACTTGTTTTAATATGCTGGATAAAATCCAGGTTCTCCTGCGTGTGGAAATCAAGGTCCACAATAACTGCTTCCACTTCGTCTTTCTTCTTCAGCTCATTCATTCCCTGATAAGCATCAGACACCGCAGTGAAATTGTACCGTGGTGACAATACAGTCTGCAAGAGAAAATTCATGGGCTTGTTGCCATTAATACTTAAAATGTTCCTACGCATAATTACAATGTTGCTGGGGGTACCAGTTGTTTTGCTAAAAATTCAGACACCGACGCGTAATCACGGAATTGGAACAAGCACTAAATGTGGGTAAAAGCCCTCAAGTACTCTCTGATTTTGATCAAGGATGGTGGAGGCAATAATCGTAGTAAAAAAACGGTTTATCAGAGGTACCGGGATAAGTAATTTCCCGGGGGAGATGTTGTTTTCTGCAATTGACGGCTCTAAAGTAGACATTTTCTCGTAAATGCAATACATTTCTCCATCTTTTTTTATAAAATACTACATTCCGGGTATAAATGGCTCCCTTTATTGAGCAATCAGCCTTATCGTATATCTACTATCAGGGGATAATGGTCGGAATATGGTAATCGCGGTGAATCGAACTGCTCGATCTCCAAAGACGGATCAGTTAGTACATAATCTAATCTTAATGTTGGGGAAACATAACGGAAGGTAGACCCAAAGCCTGCACCCTTTCTTACAAAAGCATCCTGCAGTCCTTTTTTCACCGTACGGTAAGCATAAGAATTAGGGACATCCCCGAGATTTCCACAAAGTATAACGGGATGCGGGCTCTGTTTGATGATCTCATGGACCTTCAGCGCCTGGCTGCTCCGGTAAGTATAAGCTGTTTTGATTTGCGACAATGTATTCCTCGCCCCGGCATTTGGCCCTTCATTAAAATAAGTCCTTTTCCCCATTCTGAATGACTCCATGTGTACTGAAAAGACCCGGAAAACCCTTTCCCTTACCTTAATATCTGCATACATCAGGCCTTCAGAATGCGGAGTATAACCAAAGCTGAACTTAGCTGAATCAACAATCGGATATCTTGACACAATGGCCATTCCAAATTTAAACTGCCCGTTTACCACGCTGGAACTGGGGAAAAAATAGCTATATGGATATCCCATATCTTTCAGCGTTTGCAGATTGTCCGCAAAGACCGGTGAATACGGCTGGAAAAATTCCTGGAAACACAATACATCCGCATACTGCTCTTCCACTGCGTCCATCATGAGGTCCCTGGAACTGCGCCCTCCCTTTGCCTTCTTATTCTGTTCGTCCCACCGGAAAACGTTCCATGACATAACCCTTAAGCTTCCATCATCTTTTATCCTGTTAAAATCAGCTTTGAAAAAATGGAACCCGATAGCCAGCCTGATCTGAGGGATACCTATTATTAATATTACCAGCATCGCCCAAAACCACCTGGAACGCCGGATAAGGTATATGATCATGAACAATATCAGTAACAGGAATAGAAAAGGGAATATCAAACCTAACACAGCGATAAACCAAAAGTCGCCGGCATTAATATAAGGAGCAAGACAAGCTAATAAAAACAAAAGAGCAGTGAAAGCGGTGGCGGCCCTGAATAAGACCCTGCTCTTTTTCAGAGGAGGCTTTGACATATATTTAATATGGTATTGTATGGTCCGCAAACATATACCTTTTTTTACTTCTGTATCCATGCCGCTTTCATTACCCCATTAAAAACTCAGTTAGCATATCGGACAGTTCATGCGATCAATCTTTCACTTCATTCGTCTCTGGAAATTCCGTCAAAAATCCACGTTTATCTTGCCCCAAATTCATAATGTATGAGACGAATACTCCTTATTACCACTTCATTCCTTGCCTTATCCTTTACCTCAAAAGCACAATTGGGTGGATTATTGAACAAGGCTAAAAACAAGATCCAGCAGAGAGCTGACAAGAAAGTGGATGATGCTATGGAAAAAGGCCTCGATAAAGCAGAAGGCAAAAACACCAAAGGCAATAATTCAACTGCCTCCAATAATAATAACAGCAGCCAGGAAGAAGGCAAGCAGGAAGAAAATCTTGTAAAAAGTTATTCCCGGTTTGATTTCATTCCGGGCGACTCATTGATCTACACTGAAGATTTCCAGCAGGATGAAATAGGTGAATTCCCTCTTAACTGGAACACTGCCGGTAAAGGTGATGTAGTGACCCTGAATTCTTTTCCGGGAAAGTGGTTACGTCTTTATGAAAACTCTCTTTATCTCACGTCGAACAAAAAAGCGTTCAGCAAAAACTTTACGCTGGAGTTTGATCTTATCCTGCAATTAAAAAGTACCGGTTATACTTACCCGATCCTCTCTTTTGGTTTTTTTGCCAGCAATGAAGATTCTACCACAGATAATAAATTCCTGAGTTATCAATCAGAATACCAGTCTGCCCAAATCCATTTGCGTCTTGGAGAAGGCAACACAAGTTATACTTACCTGAACACGAACCTGAATAAGAAAACTCTTTTCAGATCTGAGAACCAGGAACTGTCCAATATTGAGAAGTTCTATAACAAGACCTCACATATTGCCGTGCAGGTACAGGAGCAGCGTCTCCGCATTTGGGTGAATGGAGAAAAGAAATATGATCTGCCTAAAGCGTTGGGCAATGAACATATTTTTAACCAGGTATTCTTCCATCTTACCACTTCAAGCTATAAAGATGAAGAGCTCGGGTTCTATATCTCCAACCTGAAAGTAGCTACAGGCAAGCCCGATACCCGTCATAAACTGGTGGAAGAAGGCAAATTCTCTACCACAGGCATTCTCTTCGATTTCCAAAGCGCGGTCATTAAACCGGAATCTTATGGAGTGATCAAGGAAATCGCCGGTGTATTAAAAGAAAATGGTTCTATCAAAGTGAAAGTGATAGGCCATACCAGCAGTGATGGTGATGATAAAGCCAATATGGAGTTATCACAAAGAAGAGCTGCTGCAGTAAAAGACCTGCTCGTAAAAGAGTTTGGTGTTGAAGAAACAAGACTTGAAACAGAAGGCAAGGGTGAAACACAACCCATTGCTGATAATAAAACCAAAGAAGGCAAAACGGCCAATCGACGCGTTGAGTTTATCAAGCTCTGACCGGAACTGTCCGCGCCTTCTACCTTAACCTTAACCTGATGCGAATTCAATTACACTTGCTGTCACTGGCAGGCGGCTTACTATGCCTGTCACTTTCTTCTAAAGACAGTATAAGCCACGATGTCCCAACAACAGATACCACCGGCAAAGGCAGGCCTGCGATCCAGGCCTCCTTTGCCTCATCTGTAGAAAGATTTTATTCCCTGCAGGGCATTAACCTGCTATTGCAATCAAAACAGCCGGCAGGTATACAGCTGGGCATTACCCGCGAGGGCAGACCGGTGAATGCCTGGTTTTTTCCCGGCACGAGCGACAAGAAAGCTTTGGTGATCGGCGGCATGCATGGCTCGGAATTATCTTCCATTGAAGTAGCGCAGGCATTGATAGAAAAGCTCTCCATAAGGGAAGAAAAAACTTATTACTCCGTTATCATCATTCCTTCACTTTTCCCTGATAATGCAGCCGCGGCCATGAGAGTGCCTGAACAAGCCGGCAGTGTATTGAACATCGGCAGGTATACCCATGAAAATGCAGTGGACCCCAACCGCCAGATGCCTTCCCCCGGGAAAGACTATAATGAAGGATCTTTTACTGATCATCTGCACCGGCCTATCGAAACCGAAAACCAATTGCTGCTGCAACTGATCAGGGTTTATAAGCCTGAGCGGATCGCCAATGTGCACGCCATACGCAATATCAATTACGGAGGCATTTATGCTGACCCGCGTACGGATGAGAACAGCATTGCACTTGGTTATGAAACTGACAGCAGCCTGGCAGTTGATATGGCTTCACTGGTGCAGCAGCAACAGGGAAATGTGGCAGGCAATTGCCTGGATAAACGACCCACTGCCCTTTATTACAAAGACCCGGTGCCGGCAGCAAAAGGCCTTCTGCAAAAAAGGAATACCACTGGCTCTGCACTGAAAGCCCATCGTGGCAGCGGCATTTCCATGGGCACCTGGGGCACTACAGCGATCAGGGATGAAAAAGACAGCAACCGCTGCAGGAATGCCATGCGTGTAATTACGATTGAAGTGCCGGGTGCCAAAAGATCTTTTGATTATGCATCAGCATCTCGGCAGGCATTTTTCCGGCAACAGGTACAGGCCTTCGTAAGCGCTATGGAAGAAGTATTCCTTGGGGAGCATTATGTGGAAGAATAACATTTCAATTCATCCTGCATTTCCTTCAACCCACTCCTCCCCTTCTTGATCTCCCTTAGAGGTTGTTCTACTTTGTGCTAAATTCAAATCATTAACCATTGGAGGCCAGGACGGCCTTATTGGTATATAAACTCTGAACCTGATCATAAACCTTAACACTTAAAACACGTAAATCATGAAGAAAAAACTACTGGCCATAACAGCCATTTCATCGGCTGTTATGATCGCCCTGGTAGCCTGCAATGATGAGTCCAAAGCCGGCGATGCCGTTACAACCATCATCAGTAAAGACAGTCTTATTAAAAGAGGTGAATACCTGGTAGCCACCATTGGTTGTGACGACTGTCATTCTCCAAAGAAAATGGGTCCCAAAGGTCCTGAGCTTGACCTGGAACACCGGTTTGGCGGCCATATTGCGAATAGTCCTCTCGGCAAAGCTGATCCTTCTGTGATGAAGAATGGCTGGTTGCTGTTTAGCCAGGACCTTACTGCTATGATGGGCCCCTGGGGTATTTCCTATGCTGCCAATATCTCCAGCGATGCAAGCGGTATCGGCAACTGGTCAGAAGAGCAGTTCATTAAATGTTTGCGTGAAGGCAAAGTGAAAGGCATGGATGAAGCAAGACCTCTTCTTCCTCCAATGCCCTGGCAGAATTTTGGCAAGATGAGTGATACGGACCTGAAAGCCATTTTCGCTTTCCTGAAAACAACAAAGCCGGTAGAAAACGTGGTGCCTGCTCCCAAACCAATGAGTGAGTTATAAAACAGGACACCATGAAAAGAAAGATCGAGATCGCAGGGTTCCTGGTTTTGTGTTGCCTGGTGATCGCAATAGCAATACGTGCAGGCGAAAAGCATGATGGGTGCGATAAATGTATAGCCGCTACCCGCCTCTCACATAAATGATACAAAAAGCCCGGCCTTAACAGCCGGGCTAATTTATTGCTGATGGGTCCCGATCAAGCCTTACAGCAGCGAACCGATGCTTGTATACATTTGCTCCCGGGGGTTCCTTTTTACCAGAAGAGTGGCAGCGATCACCGCTACTTCCAATAATGTCAGTATATTCCTCATTGCTTATCGTTTTAATTTGTATTACAATCTATTTGCCATGAACCCCTATGGGTTAGTTAAAATGGCGGCAGTTTTATCCAGGCCCTTCATCACCTGGCGGAAACGCTGCTCAGTCAGTTCTTCTTTGGCACAGTCCAGTAATGACAGATAAATGAACTCCGGCGTTGCAGCCTCCACCTGTTTTAACCATCCGGTGATCTCGGGCACGTTGAGGCCGCGCAGCATCCATTTATTTGATTGGGCAATAACAGCCGGTGGTATCTGCGCTACGATCTGTCCGGTAATACCCCCCAGTTCATCATCTGAATAATAACGCCAGAGTATAGGGTTCAGCACTTCTTCTTCCAGCGCCATGTGTTCCAGGTTAAATACCATGAAGCGGGTGAACGACCGGCTGATTGGTGATGCCAGCGCAGCTTTTTCGGTAATAACAGGTGCAGTTTCGTAGGCGGCCAATGCAGTTGCAAGCGCTTCGCCCAGTTCATGATCTTTTACATGCTCCTGTTCGAAAGTATCGGCAACAGAAGGCTCGTAGGTTTTAATGGCTGGAAAAACAAAATTGTCTTCGCTATGTGCATGCTTTTCGAAAAAGGAGATCACATCACGGATCCGGCTGATCGTTTCCGCAGCTTCTTCCACATTCCAGAAATCAGTGTGCTGCACCATGGTGGCTGTGTCGTACAAAAGAACTCTTAGTCCTTTATGTATCTGATTGAACATGTTGTAACGTTGCATAAAAAAGGTTTAATGGTAATGATTTGTCCGGGCAAAAATGAACCAGGAACGGGCGAACAGCAAATAAGTGCAGGATGAA
>DATAJQ010000243.1:0-21386 GCA_036262095.1 Chitinophagaceae bacterium
AGCAGTTGGTATCATTCCGGTAATCTCCAGGCAATTGCTTTTCTATAAAGTAAGAGATATTTAAGGAATGTTGCATGACCGCTCATCTTTTTTAAGAAAAGATGCCGGGACCTAAAGATTACAGCAGGGCTTCATACAATACTTCCACGGGATGTTGTGCCTTTCTGCCTGTACCGTCCTTGATCTGGTGGCGGCAACTGGTGCCGGGAGCGGCAATGATTGCATCATCAGCAGCATCGCGCACAGCGGGCAGCAATACGAGCTCACCTACTTTCATTGAAAGTTCGTAGTGCTCTTTTTCGTAGCCAAAGCTGCCGGCCATTCCACAACAGCCGGAGGGTATGACCTCTACGCTGTAGTTTTCGGGCAATGATAATAATTGTTGGGAGGGGTCAACTGAAGAAAGGGCTTTTTGCTGGCAATGCCCATGCAGTTTGATATGTCTTTTTTCTTTGGTGAAGGATTGGGAGGAAATATGTCCTTTTTTGATTTCCGATGCAATGAACTCATCAATAAGATAAACGTGTTTCGACAATGCCTTTGCGTGTTCATATTGATCATCATCTGCCAGATCGATATACTCATCACGGAAAGTCAGGATCGCGGAAGGTTCAATACCTACTAAAGGAGTATCGGCATTGATCAAGGGATACAGCGAACGGATATTTTTATTAGCGATCTTTTTAGCCTGGCGCAATAATCCTTTTGAAAGGGAGGCCCGCCCGCTTTCTGTATGTTCCGGCATGATCACTTCATAACCCAGTTTATCCAGCAACTGTATTGCTTTTATGCCAATAAGGGTATCGTTGTAATTCGTGAACTCATCACAGAACAGGTAAACCTTCCTGTTTTTAGCACTATGTTCATTTTTATTCTTCCAACGGTTATACCATTTTCTCAAAGTTGTTTTATACAGGGTAGGCATGGAGCGCTCAACAGCAAAACCGGTCGACAGTTTTACCCATTTGCTTACTACTGAATTCGTCATCACAAAATTGTAGATACCAGGCCAGATAGCACCTGCAGCAGAGCTGCTGTTAAAACCAGCGATCAGTTTTGCCCGCATCGGCACGCCATTCGCATCATAATAATGTTGCAGGAACTCGGCCTTCAGTTTAGCTACATCCACATTGCTGGGGCATTCTGATTTGCATCCTTTGCAGCTAAGGCAAAGGTCCATTACCTCATAAATTTCCTTGTGATCAAAACGGTTGAGCTTATCTGAATTAGTAAGGAACTCACGTAATATATTGGCGCGGGCGCGGGTAGTGTCTTTTTCATTCCTCGTAGCCATATAGGAAGGGCACATAGTGCCGCCGCTCAATTGTGTTTTCCGGCAATCCCCGCTGCCATTGCATTGCTCGGCATGTTGCAGGATGTCCTGGTTATGAAAACGGAAAACGGTCTTGAAAGCAGGAGTTTGCTGTCCGGGAGTGTACCGAAGCATGGTATTCATCGGTGGCGTGTCAATGATCTTATTCGGATTGAAAATGGTATGTGGGTCCCATGCTTTCTTGATCTCTTTCAATAAGTGATAATTCTTTTCACCCACCATCTGTCTGATGAATTCGCCGCGCAGCCGGCCATCGCCATGCTCACCACTCAGGGAACCCTGGTATTTTTTTACCAGCGTGGCTATTTCTTCTGCGATCGTCCGGAATAGTTGATTGCCCTGTTCTGTTTTCAGGTTGATGATTGGGCGTAAATGCAGTTCCCCTGATCCGGCATGCGCATAATGCACAGAATAGAGCCCATGTTTATTCAGTATCTCATTGAATTCGCGGATATAGACCGGCAGGTCCTGCACGTCCACTGCAGTGTCTTCAATTACAGGTACTGCTTTTTCATCACCCGGCAAATTGCTTAATAAGCCAAGACCGGCTTTGCGGAGTGTCCATATCTTCTTGCTGTCGTTACCAAATAAAAGCGGGAAATGATATCCGAGCCCGGCGGCCCGCATTTCAGCTTCGCATTGCTGAGCTTCTGCAATAATTTCTTCACGGTTGTTGCGCGAAAATTCAATTACAAGGATAGCGCCGGGATCGCCCTGCACGAAGAAACGGTTCTTTTGCTGTTCAATATTGTTCTTGGTGCATTCCAGTACATAATGATCGATCAGTTCACTGGCACTGATCCGGTATTTTACAGCTACCAGGTTAGCACGCAATGCTTCATCAATAGAATTGAAATGCACACACAGCAGCCCTATTTCCTTCGGTGGCACCGGTACTACATTCAATTTTATTTCCGTGATAAATGCCAATGTGCCTTCTGAGCCTGCAATCAGCGAACAGAAATTGAAATCAGGGCCGCCTGCCGTAAAAGGGGCCATTTCCAGGAGAAGGTCAACTGCATAACCGGTATTCCTTCTTTCCACAGTCTTTTTAGGGAATTCCTTTCTTATTTCAACCTGATTTTCATAGTTGCCAAGCAGGCTTCGTACGGTTCGGTAAATAGAAGCCTCTAATGTACCGCCTTCACATTTGCGGTGGAAAGCATCGAGATCGACAGCATTAAAAACAGCTTCGCTGCCATCGCTTAATAACGCGGTTACTTCCAGCAGGTGTTCCCTGGTGCTGCGGTACACCACAGAATTGGAACCGCAACTGTTATTGCCTACCATGCCACCGATCATGGCACGGTTGGCCGTGGAGGTTTCGGGGCCAAAAAAAAGCCCATGTGGTTTCAGGAATACGTTCAGTTCGTCGCGGATCACACCGGGCTCTACCCGTACCCATTTATCCTCCTTATTCAGTTCAATTATCCGGGTAAAATTTTTCGACACATCCACCACGATGCCTGATCCTACAACCTGTCCGGCCAGTGAAGTGCCAGCAGTACGGGGGATCAGAGAGGTTTTATGTTCATTGGCAAAACGGATAAGTTTGCGCAGGTCTTCTTTTGTTTTGGGGATCGCTACCGCCAGTGGCAATTCACGATATGCAGAAGCGTCAGTAGCGTACAGGGTACGCATGGTGGTATCAAAATGCAGGGTTCCGTCAAGGGATGCAGCCAACTGCCTCAACTGTTCATTCATGGTATACGATGACATATTTGCCAAAAATACATCAAGTGGCAAAAAAATCCCGGCTTCATTTAGTCTACTTTTTTAGTGGATAACCAATTTCCCAAATATGTCCGAATGGATCGGCCAGTTTTCCTATTTTCCAGGATTCTTCTGTAGTGACCGGGCAGATCTGAGTGGCACCGGCTTTTAACGCACGGCTGAATACTGTATCAGGGTCACTGATGATCAGCGTTATGCGGACAGGGCTTCCTCCAATAGTTTCAGGAGCGCAATTATCGAATTCCGGTTCTTCATCGCCAATCCAGAACTCTGCGCCTTCGATGGCAAGCTTCGCTGTCAATTTTCCATCAGGCCTGTTATAGCGCGCGATTTCCATAGCGCCAAGGCCGGTTGTATAGAATTCAACTGCTTTTGCACCGTTCTTTACTGTCAAAAAAGGTGTTATTGCAGTTGTTATTTCAGGATTGCTGATATTGGTTGTCATTTGCAAAAATTTGAGATGATCTAATTTAAGTTTAAAAACTCGGACCTCAATCCCTTAAATTTGGAACATGAGTATTTCTTTTCTGCAGGTGATCCTTTTCCTGCTTGCTGGTATAGCTTCTATAATTGTATTGACCGTCCGTTTCAGGATCCATCCTTTCTTCGCGTTGCTTATTGCGTGTTTTGTTACAGGCCTGGGCATACAGTTGGATGTACCGGAGATATTGAACCTGATGAAAGCGGGGTTTGGCGATATCATGTCCAAACTGGCGATCATTATTGTATTGGGAACAACCATAGGCGTATTGCTGGAAAAAAATGGCAGTACGCAGGTAATGGCTGCTTATATACTGCGGATAGTAGGGCAGAAGCGGTCGCCGCTGGCGATTGCTATCACTGGTTTTATCGTGGGTTTACCGATCTTCTGTGATTCAGGTTATATTGTATTGAATGGGATCAACAAATCGCTGGTGCGGAGGACCGGTATTGCCGTGGCCACTATGAGCGTGTCGCTTGGTGCCGGCCTTTATGCCGTGCATTGCCTGTTGCCACCACATCCGGGAGCTACCGCTGCTGCAAGCACATTGGGTGTTGATTTTGGAAAACTGATCCTGTGTGGTATCCTTATCGCTATTCCGGCCATGCTGATCGGTTATGCCTGGGCTGTGTATGCCGGACGCAAAACGCAAACGGTGAATGCGGCGAATAAGGAAGAAGAAGAGGTTGAAACAGGAGAAAGGCCTTCCGTTTTCCGTGCTTTTTTGCCAGTGATCGTACCGATCCTGCTGATGGCAGTGAAATCTGTGATGGGATTGGAGCATACGCAAGGCGGACTGGCTAAGGTGTTCAATATTGCCGGTGATCCTTCTATTGCATTGGCGGTCGGTGTGCTGCTGGCTATTCTTACCGGTAAGAATGACAAACATACACTCAGCGCAAACCTGTCTTCATCAGTAGAAAAAGCAGGAGGCATCCTGGTCATCATCGGCGCAGGCGGTGCATTCGGCGCTGTGCTGTCGGCCACGAATATCGGTGGTCATTTCGGCGAAACACTGGATATGAAAACACTGGGAATATGGTTTCCCTTTTTGCTGACCTGTATTATCAAAACAGCACAGGGATCATCTACCGTGGCGATCGTGACAGCATCATCCATTATCTTACCCCTGCTGCCGGCATTAGGGCTTGACAGTGAGAATGGCAGGATACTGGCCGTGCTTTCTATGGGTGCCGGTTCCATGATGATATCGCATACCAATGATGCTTATTTCTGGGTGATCTCCAAGTTTTCCGATATTGATATAAAGACCATGCTGCGGGTGCATTCCATGGCCTCTGTGTGGATGGGACTGATCACAATGATAGTCGTTTATATCCTATCATTCTTTATGAAATGATCAAAAGCCTTTATTCTACGCAGGCTTCATTATCAGAACGGATGGCGCATTCATCAGCCAATCTGCTTCCGTTTCGATGGCTTTTTTCCATCCATCCGTACTGATAAGCAATAACTCAGTGTTTGTATGCTGGATTTTCAGTGTGCTGTCAAGTGACAGAAGGTCTGCTCCCTGCTCCTTAAGCCCGTTGATCTTTTTCAGCAAACCAGTACTGGTTTGCTGATTATTGAGATTTTCCGGATCAGCGATATGGATATGGACTTCCTTTTTATATAACAACTGCCTTGCCTGGTCAATAAGGAAAGCATCTTTAGGAGAAGAAAGGTATACATTCACCTGGTGCAGCTCCTGCAATCCTTTATCGAGAAAGATACCTACAGGTACTGTGGCATTGCGCATGATATGCTTAACGGTTTCATCAAATGCCGTGGTCTCAAAAAGTTTTTCTTTTCCGGTGATCCTATCCAGCAATCTTTCGGGATTGATGATGCGGGTAGTGAGGCCTAATATTTTTCCCAGCAGGCTGCCTTCGAATACAGAACTGCCGGCACCGATCAGCAGAAGATCAACCTGGGCAAGATTAGCCGTTTGAGTGATATCATGTTCTATCTGGGAAGATGGTTTGAAAAGGGTCGTTACAGGGATTTGCAGCCGCTCGGCTTCCTGGTTTACCGGCTCAAAATTCTCCTTTTCATATTCCTCCTGGTTATACATGTTGAGTTCTGTGCTCGGAGAAAGGTGCAAAGCTGTAATGCGTGAGTTATGCATCGATCCGCGCACAAAATAATGAGCAAGCTTTAATAATGATACTCCTTTGCGGGATACACGGAAGGTAATAAGGATATTATAAGGTTTGATCCTGGTTTTTTCTGCCACGGTTTTTTTGGCAGGGAATATTTTATTGATAATATCCAGTGAAGGGCCGGTCATAAAAGTGGTTACAAGTGCCATGATCACCATCATTGCGAATATCGAAGGGCTTAGCACGCCAAGATCATAACCAATGTTCAGTACTACCAATTCCATTAGGCCTCTCGTATTCATCAGTGCACCGATGGAAAGACTGTCTTTCCAGTTTTGCCCTACATACCGCGCAGCAAGACTACCTCCGGCAAATTTGCCGATCACAGCTACGCAGATAATCGCACCACAGACTTTCCAGAGATGCCAGTCGTTCAACAACCCGATCTGTGTCCGTAATCCTGTAAATACAAAGAATAAAGGCAGGAGCAGTACCAGTGACACATCTTCTACTTTTTCGATAAAAATGCTGCGGAAATGGACACGTGAAGGCATGATAACGCCGGCCAAGAAGGCGCCAAAAAGTGCATGGATGCCGATCACCTCTGTCAGATAAGATGAGCCAAGCAGCGTGATGAAAAAAATAGCCACTACAGGCTTGCTGATTGTTTCTTTACTGGAATATTTTTCACCGATACGGCGGAGAAAAGGTTGTATCACTTTCAGCATTACAATCACATAAGCAATAGCCATGAGAATGGTAAACAATGCGCTGATAATGGACCCGGCTTTAACAATGGCGATCACTGCGGCCAGCAGGCACCACGCGGTAATATCATCAGCAGCAGCACAGGTGATAACGATGGAGCCGAGCTTTGTTTTGGATAATCCCCTTTCCTGTACAATGCGGGCCAGTACGGGAAAAGCGGTAATGCTCATGGCTATGCCCATGAACAATGCAAAAGCGATGAAAGTAACATTGGCCGGGGCAAAGCTCTGGTAAATATAATAGGCCAGTGCAATACCCAGGGTGAAAGGAAAGATAATACTGGCATGGCTTACCACTACGGCATCTTTGGCTTTATTGCGCAGCAGGTTAAGATCGAGTTCCATACCCACCACGAACATAAAAAGTATCAGCCCGATCTGGCTAAGGAACTGCAGATTGCCGAGGGATTGCGGGGGAAATAATAAATGGGAAAATTCAGGGAAATAAGCGCCGATAAAAGAAGGCCCCAGCACAATACCGGCAAAAATTTCTCCGATCACCGAAGGCTGGCGGATCTTCTTGCACAGGAAGCCAAACAAACGTGCTGTGAGAATGATCGTGATGATCTGCAGCAGCAGAATGGCCAGCGGATTGGTAAGATTATGATTATAGGTTTCCTTGAACTGCTGCCAGGTGGATGCATTCAACTGCGGAACAAAATCAGTGACCTTCCCTTCTTCAAGCCCTGCACCTTTCCGGATAATAAAGTAAATAATACCGGAAAACCCGGCAATAGTAATGACATAGAAAAGCAGGTTCTTATACTTTCTCATCAAAAAAAGTTCAGGTTAGCATAAAGATTATTCAGTGCTTTCTATATGGCGGCAATATCAGGCGAAGTTATTGATGATATTGAATTATTTCAATACGGTTTTCAGAAAGATAAAACATATTTGGAGGAAAGAAACATAAAACATCTCAGAAGGTTAGAAAATATAGCTGCCGGAATGCTGCCGGAACAGGCTTTATTAATATATTCGGAACTAATTTTAAACATCACTGCATGAGACAAATATTATTAGCAGGAGCTGCTTGCTATCTTGGTATCTTAACCGCTTCGGCGCAGGGTAAACCCGAATGGAAAGATGTGTTTACACGAATTAACCAGGAGGTTTTAACCAATTCAAAAGCTTATAGCTCCTTAAAAGACGCCACTTCTACGATCGGTCACCGGCTTACAGGTTCAGAAAACGGTAAAAAAGCAGAACAGTATGCTTACGATCTGCTGCGTTCTTACGGTTATCAGAACGTCCGTTTCCAGCCATTTGAAGTGGAGAGCTGGAGCAGGGGCACCATCCAGGTGTCTGTTGGGCCGGATGCCAGGGACCTTCAGCCTGTAAAAGCTGTTTCATTGGCACATGCGCCAGTGAAATCGAATGTGAGCGGGGAACTGGTGGAAGTGGGCAATGGCCTGGAAGCAGACTACCAGGCAGCACCGGGCAAGGTGAAAGGAAAAATAGCTCTCGTTTACCTCGGTATACTGCCGGGCTCCGGTGAAGGGTTGAAAAACCTGCACCGTTCAGAGAAAACAGCCCTTGCCACCAAATATGGAGCAAAAGGGATTATTATTATCAATACGGCTGCGAATGGCGTGTTGCTTACAGGCACAGCATCCGTTACAGGGAAACTGATTCCGATACCGGCAGTATGTATCGGTAAGGAAGATGGACTGGCTTTGCGCGAAAAATTGAAATCAGGCAAACTGGAAGCGCGTATCCAACTGACCAATTTCTCCGGTATGATCAAAGCCCGGAATGTGATCGCTACCATTCCCGGTAAAACCCTGCCGAATGAGAAAATTGTTGTAGGCGGCCACCTGGATAGCTGGGACCTCGCCACTGGTGCGATCGACAATGGCATCGGTTCATTTTCAGTGTTGGATATGGCGAGAACATTTAAAGCGCTGAATCTTCAACCCGAAAGAACAGTAGAATTTGTACTGTTCATGGGAGAAGAAGAAGGATTGCTTGGCTCTAAGAGTTATGTAAAGGAAGCGCTCCGCGATAAAAGCATTGATAAGATCCGGTTCATGCTGAATTATGATATGACCAATGATCCCAAGGGATATTCTGCTACTACAGATGCCAGCAAATCATTATTCCAGGCAATCGGCTCACTGGCGCAGGCGATCGATACAAGTTTCAGGAACAGCTTCCGCAGTGGTGCCGGCCTTCACAGCGACCACCAGCCATTTATGCTTCAGGGAGTGCCAACGGGCGGTGCAGGAGGCGGAAGTCTTCCCAATAATGCAGGCCCTTGCTATCATGCCGACTGTGATGATTTCAGGCTGGTGGATGAAAAAGGTATGCAGAATACAGTGAGATATAATGCTATGCTGGTGTATGGCTTGGCTGATGCCCCTGTGATAGAAGCAAAGAGGTTGACCGACCAGGAAACCAAGGATCTGTTATTGAAGTCTAATCTTAAAGAACCGTTGCAGATAGCAGGGGAGTGGAGATGGAAGGATTGAGTGAGGAGTGAAGAGTGAAAATTCCGATGCCATATAAATCGTGACAAATGCAGCACTATTATGATACACTGTTTGAGTATATCTATCAGATAATTGACATTCCTGAGCATGACAGGGCTCAATGCAGACTTACGTTTAAGCCATTGTGGGTTGCAAAGGATACCATGCTGGAAACAGCAGGTAAAATTCCGGTATATCATAATTTTATTGTCTCGGGTTTCATGCGAAAGTTTTATATCAATGATAAAGGCGAAGAAGTAACGGTGGACCTGAATAATGGTCCCCGTTTCTTTACTTCTTATTATCATTTTGTGAAGCAGACGGTCTCCAATGAATGCCTGCAGTGCATTACTGATTGCGAATTGCTCAGGATCACTTATGATGATGCGCAAAGCACTGCCCAGACCAGCCTGACGCAAAAAGACTATACTATCAGATTGTTCCATCAGATACAGGAAGAGTATATTCAAAGAATAGATGATCTTGCCACTCTTACGGCCGAGCAGCGATATTTGAAACTGATGAAAAACAGCCCGGCTATTATCAAAAATGCCCCTCTTAAATATGTAGCCTCATATCTTGGCATAAAACCTGAAAGCCTTAGCAGGATCAGGCGTGAGATCATTTCTTAACAATTGTTAAGTTGGAATCATTGGGCTGAAGCTATCTTTAATTTGTTACTTCAGCACCATGATTCAAAGAACCCACCGGGCCGTAGCCATACACTTTTTTAGAAATGTTACCCGGTTCTGGTTTGCCGTAACCTACCTGGGGCAATTGTTTTTTGCCTACTATATATTGATGCTGTACTGGAAGTCGACGGCACTTGGTCATTTCGAAAAATGGAATAACGTCAACCCCCATTTTTATGCTAAAGGCGATATTGTCGGAAACCTATTCTTTGGACTGCACGTTGCAGTAGCAGCTATAGTTACTATTCTGGGGCCTTTACAGCTGATCACTAAGATCAGGAAAAAAGCACCCCGGTTTCACAGGGTCAGTGGCAGGATATACATTTACTCAGCGTTCCTGATAAGTTTGGGCGGATTATATCTTACCTGGGTCAGGGGAGCTGTTGGCGGCCCGTTTATGCAGGTAAGTATTTCCATTAATGCACTGATCATTCTTGTTTGTGCATTCTACTCGATTAAATATGCTATCAATAGGAAGATCAACCTGCATAATCAATGGGCAGTGCATCTGCTGCTGGCGATGAGTGGTGTATGGCTATTCCGTGTGTTTTTTATGCTTTGGATGGTTATACACCGGGCGCCTGTTGGCTTCGATCCTGAAACGTTTACAGGGCCTTTTCTAAGTGCCTTGTCGGTATTTGTTTATATTCTGCCTCAGGGTGTGGTTGCTTTGTATTTTAAAGCTAAATTTTCGGGCTCTCCATATAGAAAATGGGGATTCTCGGTTATACTTCTTTTTATTACGCTTGCTATTGCTGTTGGGACTTTTGGAGCTGTTGGTGGTATGTGGCTGCCGCGGTTATAAGAAATAACGGCTGGGATTGGAAATTCTTGTACATAGCCAGTGCTCCATGCAGGCCTTAAGGAGGTAAGAAGCTAACCTCTTGAAGAAGAAGCTCCATCAGAAGGAAGTTTTACTCCTTTCAATAGCCTATTCATGTGTGCCACCTTTTCAGGGAATAATACCTGATTCTCGTATTTGTTCAATCCTTTGTTATAACGGATGGAAACTTTTTTCGCCATTTCAGGTATTGATTCTTTTTTCTTCATTGATTGTAAATGTAACATATTTTATCTTTTTCGTTTTATAAGATATCCTGAGTAGGATTTGCTTTTTTCAAATAATTCAAAACCATTGTTTTCTTTCAACCCCCATATGGTATAATTCTGCCGCCATTGAGCTAGATATATGGATAAAACACCCCGGTATAGCCTGTTTCTTTCTTTCGTGCTTCCCAAAAAAGCAACAAATTTATCAGGATAGTGATGAGTGAAATCATGAACTGCGGCGACAACAGTAGCAATGATTTTATTCCTGTCACCATTATTGTTTATGACTTTATCATCAATTGTTCCATCTTCATTGAGATTACCAAATGCCAGAATGAAAACTCCATCAGATTTTATAGGTGTAAATTGAATTGTCATTTTACCAATGGCCAGTGCTCTTTCATGCTGGTAGTTATTGTTTACTTCCGTAAAAGTATTTCCAACCCATAGCCTAACCTTGGGATTTCCCTCGTCTTTCTTGTTATTTTCCTCAAAAAAGAAGGTTGTTTTTCCGGGTATTATGTAGCTTAAAATCTCGTTTTTGACGTTTTCCCCTCCGGGTCTTTGTCGCGCGACTTTGCTATATTTGCAGACCTATGTCACACGAAGAAAAGAAAGAAGAAAAAAGCCTCAATTTCCTGGAAGAGATCATTGAAGCAGACCTGGCTTCCGGTAAGTATAAGTCTATTATGACGCGCTTTCCGCCGGAGCCCAATGGGTATCTCCATATCGGTCATGCCGCCAGCATCTGCCTCAATTTCGGCCTCACCCAGAAATATGGCGGTGGTACCAACCTGCGCTTTGATGATACCAACCCCGTTACCGAGGAAACAGAATATGTGGAAAGCATTAAAGACGACGTCCGCTGGCTGGGCTTCCAGTGGGCCAATGAATTCTATGCTTCGGATTATTTTGAACAGTTGTACGAATACGCAGTGACACTTATCAAAAAAGGCCTGGCTTATGTAGACGATAGCAGCTCTGAAGAAATAGCAGCGCAAAAAGGTACGCCTACCCAGCCAGGGCATCGTAATAAATACGCAGAAAGGAGCATAGAGGAAAATCTCCAGCTTTTTGCAGACATGCGGGCCGGTAAATATAAAGATGGGGAGAAAGTGCTGAGAGCCAAAATTGATATAACCTCTCCCAATATGCTGATGCGTGATCCCATCCTTTACCGCATCAAACATGCGCATCACCACCGTACCGGCGATGCCTGGTGTATTTACCCTATGTACGATTTTGCGCACGGTCAAAGCGACTCCATCGAAAAGATCACCCATTCTATATGCACACTGGAATTTGTTCCGCACCGTGAAGTGTATGACTGGCTGATCGGGAAACTCGAGATCTTTCCCAGCAAACAATATGAATTCGCCCGCCGCAACCTTACCTATACGGTAATGAGCAAACGCAAACTGCTGCAACTGGTGAATGAAAAACATGTTACCGGTTGGGATGACCCCCGCATGCCTACGATCTCAGGTATGCGCAGAAGAGGCTATACAGCGCAAAGCATCCGCGATTTCAGCGAACGTGCAGGTATTGCCAAAAGGGATAATATCGTGGATATAGGCCTGCTGGAGTTTTTCGTACGCGAAGATCTCAACAAGAAGGCCCTGAGAAGAATGGTCGTATTCGACCCGCTGAAAGTGATCATCACCAATTATTCAGCCAGCGAGGAACTCTTAAAGAGCGAAAATAATCCCGAAGATCCTGATGCCGGCGACAGGGAAATTCCTTTTAGCGGGGAGATCTATATAGAACGGGAAGATTTTATGGAAAACCCACCCAAAAAATATTTCCGCCTGGCTCCCGGACAAATGGTGAGATTGAAATCTGCTTACATCATCAAATGCGATGAAGTGATCAAGGATAAGGACGGCAATGTTACAGAACTGCATTGCTCTTATATTCCTGAAAGCAAAAGCGGTGCAGACACTTCAGGTATTAATGTAAAAGGAACATTGCACTGGGTAAGTGTTAAGCACGCTATTACTACGGAAGTGCGTTTGTATGACCGCCTGTTCCGTGTAGAAGATCCTTCCAGTGAAGAAGGGGATTTCAAGGACTATATCAATCCTGATTCACTGCACGTGCTAAAAGCAGTGTACGCAGAACCGGCTTTAAAGAATGCCAGGTTTGATGAAGCATACCAGTTCATCCGCAAGGGTTATTTTGTGCTTGATAAAGATAGCAGCACCAGCGGAATGGTCTTTAACCGTACCGTAGGCTTAAAAGATAGCTGGAAACCGCAGGGGAAATAAGAAAACAACAGACAACAACAACATAAGGCATTGCATCAAAGGCGCCACGTTCACAAATAGCTTGTAACGTAGCGCCTTTTCAATTATACTGACCTGGATTATTTTATGCCGGCAACTCTGAAGAGCTAAGCATTACTTCTTTTTAAATGTATATGCATCAGACTCAACAAATTCATTCGCCCGCATATCCACCGACACAACTTTTTGCTTTTCCGTTTTGAAACGGATAGTAAAGATGCCGTATTCAATATTTGCATATTCCAGCAACCATTCATCATTGTCCATATAAGAAAGATGCGCAGTCAGATCCCTGTGACTATTAAAACGGACTGACAGTTTTCCGTTGTCCGGCCTAATCGTCATCGTTCCGTAGATATTGTTTTCATAATTGCCTGCATACGTAGAAAGCGGTAGAGGAGGAGTGCTGTTTTTTATTCTGGCCTTCCAGGCTGCGATCTCTTTCAATTGAGCATCCATTTCCTTTTTGAAATCCGGTAAAGCCTGGCTGCTCCTGTTCGTATAAGGTACGCCAAGGTAAGCATCCAGCACCTGGTATCTTAACAGCTCGAAAAAGCTTTGATTATCGTTATTGGTCAGTATTGCAATACCCAGTTTCTCTTCCGGTACAAAACACACATTGCTGACCATCCCGCCTGCACCACCGGTATGCCAGTAGATCTGGCGGCCATTGTAATCTGCTGCAAATACCCCTAAACCGTATCCACGGAAATGCATGGGCAAAATGGTTGATTTGCGGCTATTCGTTGAGATATTTACATCCCTTGTTCTTTGCAACACAGAAAACGGCATGATGCGTTGTCCGTTATACCGGCCACTGTCTAATTGAAAAAACAGCCAGTGGGATAGATCATTCACATTGCTGATAATGCTGGCTGCCGGGCCAAGATTGTCCCACTGGTCATAAGGCACCCTGTTGAGCTTGCCTGTAAAACTGGTGGTGTAGGGCCTGGCCACATTGGCTTTTTGTTCCATACCGGCAGAAATGGTACTGGAATGTGTCATGTGTAAAGGAGTAAGAATACTGTCCTGCACATATTGCTCCCACGGTTTACCTGTTACTTTCGGGATCACTTCGCCTGCTGTAAGAAAACAGCTATTGCAATAACCATAATCCTGGCGGAATAAACCGATAGGCTTCAGCAAACGCATCCTGTTCATGATCTCACTACGGCTTAAGGTACTGTTCCAGAAAGTGAAATCTCCCTGAAATGTTTTAGTGCCCAGGCGATGGCAAAGCATATCACGTATCGTAACCGATTGGCTGGCTAATGTATCATACAAGGCATAACCGGGAAAATAACGGCTGATCTTATCGTTAAGCGAGAGTTTTTTATTGAATTCCAATTGGGCGATGGAGACGCCTGTAAACAATTTGGTGTTGCTTGCGATCATGAACAGGGTGTTCTCGTCCACTGCTTCTTTTGTATTGATATCCCTTACACCATATCCTTTCATCAATACCGTTTTTCCATCTTTCACGATCACGATTGAAAGACCGGGAATATCCCAATCCTTTAATCCCTGTGTAATATAGCTGTCGATACTGTCTTTAATGAAAGAAGGTGTTTGGGCTTCAAGGTTAAAACAGGCAACAAGAAACAGGAAGGGAAGCAATAAAAGTTTCATGGTTGATTTTTGACTGAAGATAAGTAAAATCACCCCTTCCCGTCTTCGCGCCTTACCGGTAAACAAAACTGGAAGTAAATCTTTCTTACCGGTAAGGAAAAGTGGGAATCATATCAGTACATCTTACCGGTAAGTCGGGAAGGAGTCGTTTCAGGCAGGCTAAGTCCAATTCCATCCTACTACGGCCCATTCATCCAGTTCATCTTTATATGTGTGGATGACTTTAAAACCTATCCTGGTGTGTGCTCTCAAAGAACGGTGATTGCGCGTCGCAATTTCGGTAATGAAGAGATCGAATTGTGGGCTGTAAATAGTTCTGTGAAAGTGGTAAAGCATTTCAAACAGGCCCTGCCCCCGGTATTGTTTGTCAATGCAGATCTGCCCCATTACATAATAATTGTAAGCAGAAAGAGGCTTGTTTTCCCAGTTGAGCTTATCCAGCAGGGCATACATTGGCTCAAGCGCAGGGATCAATTCCCTGCAGCCGGGTGCCATGGTTAAAGCATAAGCCACCACAGCATTATCTTTTTTAATAACAATGCCTGGAGAAAGGGTATGCATCTTTTGCAAAGTGGGAAGATCATGCTGAAGGGTGACAAATCCCTGGGATTGTTTTTCTTCCGGGCTCAGGTGCTGGCGTAGATTATTTTCCTGCAGCAGCAATATCTGCTGCAGTTCATCAGAGGAATGAACAAGTGAGGGGGTAAACATATTTATTTGTATTCGCCGTACACTTCACGAAGTGTATCGGCTATTTCTCCCAGCGTACATTTATTTTCCACGGCTTCAATAACAGCAGGCATGATGTTTTCTCCATTAACTACATGGTCATTCAACTGTTGAAGGCATTGGTCCACTTTTGCCCTGTCCCTGTTTGCTCTCAGCCGCTGCAGCTTTTCGGTTTGCAAAGTGCGAATGCTGTCGTCGATCTTAAAAATGGGGATGGACGCTTCTTCTTTTACCTGGAACTTATTGACTCCGACAATGATCTTTTCATTTGATTCGATCTTCCGCTGGTATTCATAAGCACTTCGGGCGATCTCATCCTGGATAAATCCCTGCTCGATCGCTGATACGCTGCCACCCAATGCATCGATCTTTTCGATAAGTTTCCAGGCGGCTTCTTCCACTTCATTGGTGAGCGATTCAATAAAAAAAGATCCGGCCAGCGGATCTACCGTGTCGGGAGCGCCGCTTTCGAACGCAACGATCTGCTGTGTACGCAAAGCGATACGCGCTGCTTCTTCAGTAGGCAGGCTTAATGCTTCATCATAACCATTGGTATGCAATGATTGTGTTCCTCCCAAAACGGCTGCCAGGCTTTGAATGGTGACCCTTGAGATATTGTTGAGCGGCTGTTGTGCTGTTAAGGTACTGCCTCCTGTTTGGGTATGAAAGCGGAGCATCATGGCTTTGGGATCTGTAGCGCCCATGCTTTTCATCATCTTTGCCCACATGCGTCTTGCTGCCCTGAATTTGGCTATTTCCTCAAACAGGTTGTTGTGCGAATTGAAAAAGAAAGAAAGGCGTTTGCCAAATACATTTATATCCAGTCCTTTTTCCTGTGCGGCTTTTACATACGCTTTACCATTGCTGAGTGTGAAAGCGATTTCCTGCACAGCCGTTGATCCAGCCTCACGTATATGATATCCCGAAATAGAGATCGTATTCCATTTGGGAAGATCGGATGCGCACCATTCAAAAATATCTGTGATGATACGCATGGAAGGTTTGGGCGGATAAATATAAGTGCCTCTTGCAGCATATTCTTTCAGGATATCATTCTGGATGGTGCCTGATATTTTTTTCAGATCAGCACCTTGTTTTTTTGCCAGTGCCACATAGAAAGACAGAAGGATAAAGCCGGTGGCATTGATCGTCATCGAAGTGGAGACGTCTTCAAGTCTGATACCGTTGAACAATGTCTCCATATCTTCAATACTATCGATGGCCACACCTACTTTGCCTACCTCGCCTTCTGATAAAGGATGATCGCTATCATAACCGATCTGTGTGGGAAGGTCAAATGCTACACTCAATCCCATCACGCCCTGCGATAATAAATAGTGATAGCGCTTATTGCTTTCCTCTGCAGTGGAGAAACCGGCATACTGCCGCATCGTCCATAATTTACCACGGTACATATCCGGCTGTACGCCTCTGGTGAAAGGGTATTCGCCGGGTTTTTCTGCAGATGCTTCACTGGCAGGTGATCCCGCTGAATAAACAGGATCTATTTCAATCCCGGAATCTGTAAATATTTTTTTTTCTTCAGGCATGATCACTTTTGTTTTGGGGTGTCAGGAGATAAGCACTTTATTTCATCAGTTTCTTCGCTTCAAAATTCAGCGCTTCCAGTACGATCGTATGCAATGCTCCTTTTTTCTGCGTCATCACAAACTCAAGCAAACGCTTATTCAGGTCTGTTCCGGATGCTTCAGGAGGCAGGCTGGCGCCCACCTGGTTGATGATAAGCATATTCTGCTCCTTGAGGTTGGTTACTGCTTCCCAGGCTACAGGGCTTACATAGATCTGTTGTGACGCGTTGTATTCAAATTCCTGTTTAATGCTCTCTATCAGCAGAAGCTGCATATCGCGGCAACCCAATCCCGGCTGGTTTGCCCGGCTTACCAGATTAGGGATGGAAATGCGCTCAGACAGCATTACCAGCCTTTCATACGCCTGCAATTGCAGGGGGCGTGAAGAGAAATTGTCTTTATCCCCGGGCTGTTTCGCTTTTTTGCGGAAATCATTTACCAGGTAGAAGCAATAAAAAGAAACAAGCAATGCCATCAGGGCAATTAAGAGGTTGATCATGTTCTGATCCATCAGGGTTAGTTTTTTCAGGTGACAAAAATACTCAGAAGATCTGGGTTTTAAAATCCGGTTGAGTGAAGCATAACGTTTTTAAGATGAAAATCTTGTTTTGTCCTCCATTTACGGGCTTTTTTCCCACAAAGACGACGAAGACCACAAAGAAACACTGCCTGAGAGATTACCTAGAGGTTTATTGGTATTACAGTAGATATTTCTTTGTGGGAATTTAAACTGGGGCCGGGTTATTTGCTCCGCTCAGCGGATTTGCCGCTTTTGGTTATTTTTGCAGGATGAAAACAACAAGTACAACACCGGTGACGCTTACTGCTGGGGCTATCAGGGAGGTCAAGAAGCTGATGGGGCAGGATGGGTTTGACTCTACACAGGTATTGAGAGTGGGGGTAAAAGGCGGTGGCTGCTCAGGCATGTCGTACGTGCTGGGATTTGATCATAAGCAGGAAAACGACCAGTTATTTGAAATAGAAGGCATTTCCTGTGTCATGAACCGCTCTCATGAGATCTATTTGTATGGGATGCAGGTAGACTGGATAGATGGGCTGAACAACCGCGGTTTTACTTTCAGTAATCCTAATGCCAGCAATACCTGCGGATGCGGGACAAGTTTTGCTGTGTAATAACAATCTTCAATAACCTGACGCCTCGTCACCAGTACGTCCGGGCGTTACCTGTAGTTCCTTATCCATTGCCACCCCGGCTCTTTGCGTACCATGCCAATTCACTGGTCAGCCAGATAGGAGTAATAAAAAAGCCTGCTTCATAAAGAAGCAGGCTTTGTATCTGTTTTACGAGGCTATTATGATTTGGTAGCCTTCGGACTTACTGTTGTTGTTTTAGCCACATTTTCAGCGGTTCTTTCTTTCTTGCTTCTTCCAAAGTTGATCAGCATCGGAGCCGCAACGAACATAGAAGAATACACACCGGTAATAACACCGATCAGCATCGCAAAAGCAAAACCTCTTGTTACCTCACCGCCCACCAGGAAGATGATCAGGATGGTAAGGAACACCGTAAGTGATGTCATGATCGTACGGCTTAAGGTTTCATTGATCGCGCGGTTGATCGTTTCTGCCAAAGGAGCACTGGGGTAGAGCTTCCTGTCTTCACGTATACGGTCGAAGATGATCACCGCTTCGTTCATGGAGAAACCTATCACCGTCAGGATGGCCGCAATAAAATGCTGGTCGATCTCAAGCGGGAACGGTACGATCTTCCTGGCGAAGGAGAATACGGCGAGTGTAACCAATACGTCGTGTAACAACGCAATGATAGTACCCACTGAATACCTCCAGTCGCGGAACCGGATAAAGATGTAAAGGAATATCACGAAGATGGCGAAAACTGTAGCCTTAATAGCGCCGCTTTTCAGGTCATCCGAGATAGTCGGCAATACTGTTTTAGAACCCAGTTTGTATGTCTGGTCAAACTGTTGGTAGCTAAGATTTGCAGGCAGGTGTTTTTTCAACCCTTCATACAATTTATATTCTACCAGCGAATCCGCATTTGCACGGGTGTCCTTGATCAGATAAGAAGTAGTGATATCCAGGGTCCTGGTATCGGTTACCGTTTTGATGATGGGGTTTTCACCATCAAAAGTCGCTTTCAGCTCATCTCTTATCGTTTCAACTTCCTTGGCAATGTTCTTATCGAAACGAATGGTATAGCTGCGTCCTCCGTTGAACTCCACACCATAATCAAAACCATTGAAGAAAGATGAAACACCCAGTGCGAGCACGACGAAGGAAATTGCAAATGCTTTCTTCCTGAAGCCAATAAAATTGAATTTGGCCTGTTGGAATATTTTCCTTGATACAGTTGTGAAGTACTCGAGATGTATCTTCTTCTTATTGAAGATATCTGTGATCCATCTTGTGATCAATACACCAGAGAACAGTGACAGCAGGATACCCAGTATCTGCGTGGTCGCGAAACCTTTAACGGGACCCAATCCAAAATAGAACAGGATCAATGCAGTCAGCAGAATCGTGATGTGACCATCAAGGATAGGAGGTAATGAACGCCTGAACGCTTCGTTAACAGCAGGCAGGTAAGCCTTTCCTTTGGTAAGCTCTTCCTTGATACGTTCTTTGGTAATTACGTTGGTATCAACCGCCAGACCAATGGTCAGGATCAGACCGGCGATACCGGGAGCAGTGAGCGTAGCGCCCAGACCAGCCAATATACCAACGGTAAAGAGCAGGTTAAGGATTAACGCAATATTGGTTACCCAGCCACTGCTGTTGTAATATACCAGCATCAATACGAATATGACTATAAAGGCAACTCCGAATGATACCATGCCTCCGCGTATGGCGGCAGCACCCAGTGTAGGTCCAACAGTCTGTTCCTGTACAATTTTAGCAGGAGCAGGCAGTTTACCTGCTTTCAGGATATTTGCAAGGTCTTGCGCTTCCTGAACGCTGAATCCGCCACTGATCTGGGAAGTACCCCCATCAATCACCTGGTTTACGTTCGGCGCTGAATAAACGATATTATCGAGTACGATAGCGATCGGTTTGTCGAGGTTCTCACCAGTCATTTTCGCCCACGCTGTGCTTCCTGTAGCAGTCATTGTCATCCTTACTTCAGGCTTGCCATTCTGGTCATAGTCTGCAGATGCAGAAGAGATGGCATCACCTTCGATCTTGGCTTTATCGCGGCCAAATGTTTTGATCGCATACAACGCTACAAAATTGGAAGGCTTATTATTCTTGCCGCGCTCAGGGATGCCATACATCCAGGCCAGTTGGGTAGGGAAGCTGGCCCTGATTGCGGGTATTTGAAGGTATTCGCGAACAAGAGCTGTATCTTTTATAGCCACATAGCCAATGGAAGGAAATGGTTTCTGTCCTTGCTGGGGAATAGCGAACTGGATATAATAGGACAGGCGTTTGCTGGCATCCTGCTCATCAGCAGCGGCTAATTTTCCGGTGCTGTCTTTTCCTCCGGTACTGTCTAGCTGGCTCAATGTTTTTGCAGCACTATCGTTAGAGGCAGCCTGGGTTGCCGCAGTAGCTGCAGTATCTTGTTTTTTGGTTGTATCAGCAGCAGCTTTACCACCCATCATGGCATAAAAAATACCATCGGCTTTTTCAACGCTTGGATACAACTCAATGAAATTATATACCTCCCAGAATTGAAGATTAGCAGAAGATTGCAGGTATTTTCTTACCCTTTCCTTATCCTGTACACCAGGAAGCTCAACAGAGATAATACCTTTTTCAGGATCGGGGTTGATGCTGGGCTGGGCAACGCCGAACTGGTCAATACGCGTGCGCATTACACGGAAAGTATTGTCGAAGGCATCTCTTGCCAGCGATTCCAGTACACCGATCACTTTTGAATCACTGTCGCCAACTTTGATCTGCTCTTTATTGGCAGCAGCAAACAATCCTGACATTTTATTGGCACCAACCAGTTTCTGGTATTCTTCTGCAAACAGGCGGATAAAGTTTGCATCACTGTTGGCTTTACGCACATTGGCATTTTCCAGTGCTTTTTGGAAATCGGGATCTTTGGAGTTATTGGAAAGTGTTTTCAACAAACCGGTCATTTCCACTTCCATTGTTACGTTGATACCACCCTGAAGGTCGAGACCAAGGTTCAGTTCTTCTTCTTTTGCCTTTTGGTAGCTTATAGCACCGGTAATGCCATAAGTGATGGTTTCATCTTTAGTGCTGTCTTTTAAACGGGTCAGTCTTAAATTAAAGAGGCTATCCCTTACTTCTTCTTTGGCATCAGGATAATTGACTTTAACATAACTGTTCGCACGTGCTTCTAATTTTTTCTCATGATTGCGGACAAACCAGGTAAAAGATAGCTGGTAGATGGAGTAGATAATAAGCAGGATCGTAAAAAATCGAACCAAACCTTTCAGTTGCATACTTTGTTCATTTACATTTTTCGGTACTTTACTCCGTATATGGCGGCGGGTAAAGATGTCAGGGATTTTTAAAGAGGGGCAAAGATAATGTTTTCAGTTATATATTGTTAGAGCATTTCAGGGG
>DATAJQ010000244.1:0-27832 GCA_036262095.1 Chitinophagaceae bacterium
TCACCTGTTTGAAAAATATTTTGCTCAAAAAGATTATGACTGGCTGACGCCACAGGGAAAAAAGCTGATCACCGACAGGGCTTACAGCCTGATGGCAAATATCATGGGCAACCCGGCTGAAAACATTTCACTCCCCGATACAGCAGGCAACATAAAAAACCTGTATGCCGATACTGCCCGCTTCACGCTCGTTTGTTTCTGGGATCCTACCTGCGGGCATTGCAAAGAAACCCTTCCCCTGATCGATTCCATGTACAGGGCAAAATGGAAAGCCAGCGGATTGAAAATATATGCAGTGGCCCGGGAAACCGACGGAACAAAAAATGACTGGCTTAATTTTATCCGCCAGCACCACCTGGAAGAATGGACCAATGTATATTATTCCAAAGAAGAAGAAAAGAACAGGATAGCTGCCAATATCCCCGGCTATATACAGTTGTATGATGCGCAAACAGTGCCTACAGTTTATTTGCTCGACAAAGAGAAGCGGATCATCGCAAAGAAACTGACCTGGCAGCAAACGGATGAGATATTGCAACTCAGGTTGAAGCAACCCTGATATCACCATACATTACACCATTGAAACCATTACTATGATCAAGAACTGGCTGCCGGCAATAGCATTGTCTTTTATTGCAGGTTCTGCATCCTCGCAAACCCTGTTCACCTACGGTTCTCACAAGGCAGATGCGAAAGAATTCATAAAAGCTTTTGATAAAAACAACCAGCAACCTGCTGCCGCAAAAAACAAGGCCATGCGGGAGTATCTTGATCTGTATATCAATTCCCGGTTAAAGATCCGCCAGGCATATGATCTCGGTTATGATACGTTACCACAAATAAAAGTGGAGGAAGAAAACCTCCGCAACCAGATCGTAGATAATTACATGAGCGATCCGGAAGCTATCAGCCGCCTTACCAAAGAAGCATTCCAGCGAAGCCAGAAAGACATTCATGCTGCGCATATCTTCATTGCTTTTAGCGGCGACACAACGGAGGCCAGCCAAAAACTGGCCACTGTACAAAAAAGACTCGCCAAAGGGGATGATTTTATGCTGGTGGCACAGCAATTATCCGACGACCCTGCAGCTAAAGTCAACAAAGGCGACCTGGATCATATCACGGTATTCACCCTGCCTTATGAATTTGAAAACATCCTCTATTCCACCCCGGCAGGCCGCTATTCCAAACCCTATACCTCCAAAGCAGGTTATCATATTTTCAAGAACCTGGGCGAAAGAAAAGCAGCAGGCAAAATGAAAATACAGCAGATATTACTGGCGTTCCCTCCTGAAATGACAGGAAGTGACCGTCAAAAAATAGCACACCTGGCAGACTCCCTGTATCAACGCATCAATAAAGGAGATGATTTTGGCAAGCTGGCTGCTGCTTTCAGTAATGATTATATGAACGCGGCCCACCAGGGAAGCTCTCCTGATGTTGCTGTAGGCCAGTATGAACCCGCATTTGAGAAAATCGTGTGGTCATTGTCCAAAGATGGCGCTGTAAGCAAACCTTTTACAACCGAACATGGCTATCATATAGTAAAAAGGACCGGATGGGTGCCGGTTGTTTCCAATCCGGCTGATAAGGAAAACAACCAGCAACTGGAAATGAAAGTGAAATTGGATGACCGATGGAAAACCGCAAAAGATTTTATTTATGCCAGGGTTAAAGCCAATCCCGGTTTTCAACACGGTGCCTACAGCAATGCTGCACTATGGGCAGCAACCGATAGCCTGATCGCTGGCCGGCCGGTAAAAGGCTTTGAACAACAGGCTGAGCTTTTTCATATCGGAGATGCTGTGTTCCGCATGTCTGATTGGATACAATATGCGCAGATGTATCGCTATATGCCGGGCGGGGCCACCACAAGGCCTTACCCCTCACTCTTTGAAGAGTTCAGCAATAATTCCATGTATCAATATTACCGTGATCATCTTGAAGATTACAATGAAGAATTCCGTAACCAGATGGCTGAGTTCCGGGATGGTAATCTTTTCTTCGAGATCATGCAAAAGGAAGTTTGGAACAGGGCGCAAACCGATTCAGCAGCTCTTTTGTCCCTCTACGAAAAAAACAAGGCGCAATATAACTGGCAGCCCAGTGCCGATGCTGTCATTTTCTTTTCTTCCGATCAAACCACTGCCAGGTCACTGGCTGATGAGTTGAAGAAGAACCCTGCCGACTGGAAGATACTGGCAGAAAAATTAAGTGATAAAATTGTCGCCGATTCTTCCCGTTATGAGTGGACACAATTGCCGGGGAATAATGGGGAAAATGCTCCAAAGCCAGGAACTGTAACACCACTTACGGTAAACCAGACAGATAATACAGCATCCTTTGCTTATATCATAAAGGTGTATCCTCAACCTGGTCCCCGTTCTTTTAATGAAGCAAGAGGGCTGGTGATGAATGACTACCAGGTGATACTGGAAGAGCAATGGGTAAAAGAATTACGGAAGAAATACCCGGTGACAGTTGATGAGAAAATATTGGGAGAGATCAGTAAGTAATGTTACAGCAACTGCCTTACTACATCCGCTACCATATACGGCTTTCCTAACGTATAATAATGCAATACCGGCACTCCATTTTTTTTCAGATCTTTCGATTGCGCCAACAGCCATTCTTTTCCTATTTCCTCCACCTCGAGATCTGTCTTGCACTTCTGTACCTCATTCGCAAGCTCCGCAGGAAGGTCTATATGAAAAGTCTTGGGCAGCACCGTCAATTGTTTCTTATTGTAGATCGGTTTTAAACCCGGAATGATCGGAACCGTAATGCCGGCCTCACGACAGGATTTTACAAAAGAGTAAAATTTTTCATTGTCAAAAAACATCTGGGTCACAATATAGTCGGCCCCGCAATCCACTTTCTCTTTCAGGTAGCGGAGATCTGTCTGCATATTGGGCGCTTCAAAATGTTTTTCAGGATAACCCGCCACACCAATACAGAACTCTGTTTTCTGTGTGCCTTTCAGATCTTCTTCAAGATAGATACCCGCATTGAGATTGGTCACCTGCTTCAGCAATTCGCTGGCATAGCGGTGGCCGCCAGGCTCTGCATCAAACGTTGTCTCATTTTTAGCTGCATCGCCACGAAGCACCAGCACATTGTCGATTCCCAGGTAGCGAAGGTTGATCAGGGCATCTTCAGTTTCATTGATATTAAAGCCCCCGCAGATCAGGTGAGGCACAGTGTCCACATCGTATTTGTTCATGATGGCAGCGCAGATGCTTTCTGTACCCGGCCGTTTCCGGATCACTACTTTCTCAAAGCTGCCGTCGGCACGTTTCTTAAAAATATGTTCGCTGCGGTGGTAGGTAACATTGATATAGGCGGGCTTGAATTCCATCAAAGGATCAAGGTGTTTATACAGAGCCTCAATTCCTTTGCCTTTCAGCGGAGGCAACACTTCAAAAGAGATCAGGGTTCCTTTTGCCTGTTTGATATGGTCGATAACTTTCATCCTGGATGTTTATTGTTTGGTGCCGGATGGAACTCTGCATATACTTTCTCCCGGATAAGAAAAATTTGTCATGCTTCGTTTCACTGCAACTTTTAGGCCCTCAGGCCGTTTACCGGGGTGCAAATCTAATACAGAATGGTCTTAATTGAAAGAATAGCTAAAACTTCGGTCCAGCCTTATAATCAGCCCGGCATGCCTTATTTTTGCCACCCATGTCAATAGCTATTTATGCCAAAAACCTGGTAAAGCGATACGGCAAGCGCACGGTCGTGAACCATGTCAGCTTCGAGGTAGGGCAAGGAGAGATCGTAGGGCTGCTTGGCCCCAATGGTGCCGGTAAAACCACTTCGTTTTACCAGGTAGTTGGTTTGGTGCGCCCCGATGAAGGCCAGGTGTTCCTTGATCAGGACGATATAACCTCCCTGCCCATGTACAAACGCGCCAAAATGGGGATCGGCTATCTGCCACAGGAGGCATCCGTATTCCGCAAGCTAAGCGTGGAAGACAATATCAGCGCCGTGTTGGAAATGACCAATCTTTCCAAAGCAGAACAAAAAGACAAACTGGAATCCCTGCTCGACGAATTCCGCCTGCACCATGTACGCAAAAGCAATGGGGACGTATTGAGTGGTGGTGAAAGAAGAAGAACAGAAATAGCCCGTGCCCTGGCCGTAAGCCCCAAATTTATCCTCCTGGATGAGCCCTTTGCAGGTATCGATCCTATTGCCGTGGAAGATATCCAGGCCATCGTTGCCCGGTTGAAATATAAGAATATCGGCATACTAATCACCGACCATAACGTAACAGAAACCCTTTCCATCTGTGACAGGGCTTATCTGCTGATTGATGGTAAAATATTCCAGCAAGGCTCAGCCGAAGAACTGGCAGCAGACGAACAGGTAAAGAAACTCTACCTTGGCCGCAATTTTGAACTGAAACGTAAAGATTATCTGCACGAAGAAGCGCTGAAAGCTTCTGAAGGAAGAGAGTAGTGTAGTTCTATGGCTGAGTGGTTGTTGTCCGAATGGCCATTCGAACAACGGACAACGGCCATTCGGACAACAACCACTCAGCCATCGAACAATTTCCAACTCAATAACCGACAACTTAACTAAATTAATTATTTTGCCAGCCTCTATGAGCCTGTTAAGCCCTGCCATATCATCCCTTGCCCGTATGCGCCTCTGGCGCATAGAAGGATGGAAGAAAAATCCGCTGGATGCACAGCGGGAGGTATTACAGGACCTGGTCACTTCTGCCCAGTACACGGAATTCGGACGCAAATACAATTTTGCAGAGCTTTTTAATATCCGTTCTTTCAAACAGGCTGTACCCGTACATGAATATAACGACCTGAAGCCTTATATCGAACGGATCATGCAGGGCGAACAGAATATACTCTGGAACACGCCCGTATTCTGGTTTGCCAAAAGCAGCGGCACCACCAGTGATAAAAGCAAGTTCATCCCCATCAGCGAAGAAAGCCTGGAAGACTGCCATTTCAAAGCAGCCAAGGATGTGCTCACCATGTATTACCAGTTCAACCCCGACTCGGCTTTGCTTACCGGCAAAGGCCTGGTGCTCGGCGGCAGCCACAATATCAACCCCATGAACAATGAAGCACAATACGGTGATCTTAGCGCTGTGCTGTTGCAAAACACCCCTTTCTGGGGCCATTGGCTGCGCACACCCGATCTCAGCATCGCTTTGATGGACGAATGGGAGAGCAAAATTGAAAAGCTGGCTGAAAGCACCATTCATGAAAATGTGACTTCCATTTCCGGAGTGCCTACCTGGACACTGGTGCTTTTCCGCAGAATACTCGAGATCACCGGCAAATCGACCATGGCTGAAGTATGGCCTTCCCTTGAATTATACATGCACGGAGGAGTTTCCTTCACTCCCTATAAAGAACAATTCCAGAAACTGATCGGCAAAGACATTCATTACCTGGAAATGTACAATGCCAGCGAAGGCTTTTTCGCCGCACAGGAACGCCCGGGTGATGATGGCATGCTGCTGTTTACCGATCATGGCATATTCATGGAATTCATGCCTGTGAGCGAATACGGCAAGAAACATCCGCGAACAGTAGGATTGCAGGACGTGGAACTGGGAAAAAACTATGCGCTGGTGATCAGCACCAACGGAGGGTTATGGCGTTATATCGTCGGGGATACCATCCGTTTCACCTCTCTGGCCCCCTATCGCATCAAAGTATCTGGAAGACTGAAGCATTATATGAATGCTTTCGGGGAAGAAGTGATCGTTGACAATACAGATAAAGCCATTGCTGAAGCCTGCAGAAAAACAGGCGCAATTGTAAATGATTATACCGCCGCTCCGGTTTATTTCTCCGACAGCTCCAATGGCGCCCATGAATGGCTGATCGAATTTGAAAAACCACCTACGGACCTGAAGGCATTTACCCATGAACTGGATACCGCACTGAAAAGCATCAACAGCGATTATGAGGCCAAGCGGCACAAGAACATGGCTTTGGGATTACCTGTGGTGCATGCCATGCAAAAAGGCAGCTTCAACGAATGGCTACGCAGTAAGGGAAAACTGGGCGGGCAGCATAAAGTGCCGCGGCTAAGTAATGAAAGGCAATATGTAGATGCAATACTCAAAATGAATACCATTGCTGAAAACGAAGCAAAAATCCAACACTGAAATATTAAAACAAATAAATGAAACTGGTAGAAAACAAAGTAGCTATTGTAACAGGTGCCGCCCGCGGCATCGGCGAGGCCATTGCACTTAAGCTGGCAGAACATGGGGCGAATATCGCTTTCACTTATGTAAGCGACAGCAGCAAGGAAAAAGCACTGGCGCTTGAAGAAAAACTGAAGGCCCTGGGCGTAAAAGCCAAAGCATATCAAAGCAATGCCGGTGATTTTGCCCAATGCGAAGCATTCGTTAATGATGTGCTGAAGGAATTCGGCACAGTTGATATTTGCGTGAACAATGCCGGTATTTCAAAAGACAATCTCCTGCTGCGCCTTACGCCGGAACAATGGGACGAAGTGATCCGCGTGAACCTCAACAGCGTTTTCTACATGACCAAGCAGGTGATCCGCCCGATGATGAAAGCCAAAGCAGGCAGCATCATTAATATGAGCTCTATTATTGGTGAAATGGGGAATGCAGGGCAGAGCAGCTATGCAGCAAGCAAAGCTGGCATTATTGGTTTTACCAAAAGCGTGGCAAAAGAACTGGGCAGCCGCAATATCCGTTGCAACGCAATAGCACCGGGTTTTGTGGAAACGGATATGACAAGTTATTTGAAAGAAGGAGATGCTGCAGACAAGTATAAAGCAGGTATTCCTTTGGGAAGGTTTGCTTCAGCAGAAGATATAGCGAATAGTGTGTTGTTCCTGGCCTCCGAGATGGGCTCTTATATTACGGGGCAGACGATCAGTGTGTGTGGAGGGTTGAATATTTAAAAGAAGGGAACAACCAATAAAATAAAAGAGCCGCGATTTGTCGCGGCTCTTTTATTTGGCTTCAGACATTCTATTAAAAGACATAAGATACCGATAAACTGGCATGCAGTTGATTCACATTCGTATGCACTTCTTTCCCCGCAGCGTCAAGCTTATATATCCATTGGTAATTAAGCGAACGCACGAATGAAAGATTGGCTGAATAAATAAAGCGTTTGCAATACCAGTTTTTATATGCATTCAGTGAAAGATCAACCCAATGGAACCTTGGGTTTTGCATCGGGACAAACGCCTCATAATAAAAATCGTTATTCCTTACTACTCTCTCCAGCGTAAAACCAAGTTTTTTTATCCCTTTGATCCAACTGATGCCAAGCGTCTGGCTATTCGAGCCGGGACCAATACCTGCGCCGATAACCTGCCCGCGATGCGTATAGCCATGCCTTACCTGGTAATGCGTGTACCAGCCTTCCTGTGGCCTGAGCCAGGCTGTGGGAGAGTTTTCCAGTTGTGTTATTTCAAACATCAGCTCCACATCCGTTTTTTTGGTAGTGGTAAAGATCTTTCTTCCGCCAATGATATAGGCCCTGGCATGTTCCGGCTCCAGCATCAGATCAGTAAAGTTCTGAGCATGGTCATTTCTTCCGAACTCAGCATAAAACTCCGCTTTCTCTTTAGGTAAGACAAGCCTTGCAAAAACAGACAGTAGCTGATCCCTTCTTTTTTCATCTTCTCCCCTGGCCTTTCCTTTAAAGAGGGCTCCGAATATGGGAAGATATCCATCTAACGATTTTTCCATATCCGAACTATACACATAAAACATTCTTGAAAGACCCAGGTACAGGTTCCTGGTCCATTTTGGCTGCCAGGTCACGATCATTCCATTCATGTATCTCTTACTGTCGGCCTGTTTGGGCTCATACAGGCGGATTCCATCAAATGTCCTGCTTGTGTCTGGAGGAAGAATTCCCGAACCCTTCGTCCACCCGCTGACGACCTGCCATTCAAAAGAACCGATACCGGTTGTAACTGGCGCCAGGGTATTAAAGGTGATATGAGGGAACCCCGGAGCCGTATTGCTCAGAAGTAAGGAATTCCGGATGCCAGGCCCCCACCAGAGATTTTCGGTTGAAACTCCTATGGATAGTTTTTTGTAATTGAACCGGACGCTTGATTGACCAGCAAATACTTTTGTGTAGCTGCCATTGCCGAATCTTTCAGGATTGTCAATCCTGTTCAGGATATAATAATAATGTTTCCAAAGTGTATCATTCTGCCAGGCTGGAAATTCTTCAAAGCTGGCATTTTGGGCATAAACGAATTCCGGTTGTAATTGGATACTAAGCGGACCGATCTTGGTGTACACTCCTACAGAAGCCTGGGCCTGGTAGCCTTTAGCCTGGATCATGGAGCCGTCGTTCCAGCCATAGGGATGATGGGAATTGTATTGTTGTTTGATAGTGGCGGGAAGGAAAACAAGGTCACCTTTTCCCTTGGCATATTTCAGCCGGGTAGGTTTGGCCATGCCAGCCAGCCAGTTTTGAGGGTTATATAAAGAATCAATGTCTTCAGGTGAATAAGCATAGAGAGGCCGGATTGAAAAAGACGTATTGTTGCTGACAGCGCCGGAGATCTGGAGCCTGCGAGCTGTTTCTTCAAGAAGAGGAGTGCCGACCGGCAGGCTTTGAGAAAAGCCAGTAAGAGCGCTTACAAAGGGAAAAAGCAAAAGAAGGCATAAGGCAGGGTGTTTGACCATGTCTTAGAGAATTTTTACACAAAAAAATTGAAGGGATCAGTATGCGTTCTTCTCCGTTTTGACCATATTGACCAGGGTCTGGAGAATGATTTGAAGATCGAGCCAGAATGTCCAGTTTTCCATGTACCAAACATCAAATTCGACCCTTTTCTGCATGAGATAAGGTTTGCGGGTTTCGCCGCGATAGCCGTTGACCTGAGCCCAGCCGGTGATGCCGGGTTTGACCCAGTGGCGCATCATATAATTCTGAATACTGTCTTTTGATACAATATTCAATGGCACAGGATGTGGGCGGGGTCCAACAATGGACATAGAACCAAGAAATACATTAAAAAACTGAGGGAATTCATCAAGGCTGGTCTTTCTCAGGAATTTTCCAATCTTGGTGATCCTGGGATCATTTTTCTTTGCTTGCTGATAGATACCATGATCATCCACGTCTTTGCTGGAAATGATCATTGTACGGAATTTATAACACACAATTGGTTTATTATTCAGCCCCCAGCGTTCCTGCTTGAAAAAAACAGGGCCTTTTGAAGTGAGCTTAATTATTACGCTTATGATCGGGATAAGCCAGCTTAGCAATAAAGTAATCACCAGGAAAGAGAATACCACATCGAAAATCCTTTTATACGCTTTATTGTCTACCACATCCAATGGCAGAGATCTTAATGTAATAATAGGTAATGACCCGAGCGTTCCCACATGAATCTTTCCAGTACTAAATCGTTGATAATGAGGTATTATTTTTACTCTTTTACCCTCTCTTTCACCCGCAGAAACTATTTTTTCCAGTTGTGATTCGTCATTGATTGGCATTGCTACCACTATATCGTCAAGCTCGTGGCTGGCTATTATTTTATCAATATCAGCGGTTTTACCCAGATAATGCCCATTCACAGATGGATTGATGTTATCATCAATAAAGCCAGCAAGAGAATATCCATAATGGTTATCCTTCACGTAGTGCTGATAAAAATTCATTCCTGAATCACCTGCCCCAACGATCAATACTTTACGCCGGATCTGTTTACTGTTCCTTAATCGTTTGAAGATTATTCGGATAATAAGTTTCTGAACAGGAAATATTACAAAGATGAGGGTCGACTGAAGGGTCAGTTGACCCAGGGTATACGGATGTTCCTTAACTACTTGTGAGAAAAGAAATGAAGTAAGAAGCGAGTAAATTATTAAGGTTTTCAGAAAAGCAATCCATTCAAACGAAAAAGATATAGCACGGTAGTCTTTATAAAGGCCAAGGGCCCGTGCAGAAATAAACCATCCACCGAGACTTAAAAAAATAATCAGTAAACGTGCACTAGAGAACATATCCAGGCTTGCTGGCATAATTCTTTCTTGTACAAATAGCGTGATTAAAGTCAGGATCACCAGATCGGCAGCAATCTTGACTTTGGTGGAAGAGTTATAAGTCCTTTGCATAAGCTAAGGTTGGTTTAAATGGATTGGCCCTAAACATTGACATCGGATATTTTGTAAACGTTGCTTATTAACGAATTATATAAATCCAATATATCTACCTGATACTATGTGCTGATAATGCAGTCCTAACCCAATCGATTTGCGAAAGCCCAACGAGTTTTATCTCATTTTATACATTACCCTTTAGGGATGTATACGGCAAGCAATCTTACTCAGAAAAGTGGGCAAACTTAACGTGAAGGGAATATAACAATAGTTAGTTACCATAAATTCTAAGTCTTTCTATTGGATATTCGACTTAACCAAGACTGCGCCTCGGTTATTATCGTTAGAACAATTGCAAAATTACATGGATATCTGCGATTTTACAATACGTTAACATTTGATCAATTTAACGGAAAAATGACCCCTTTTTATTGTAAAGTGCTTGATTATCTTTCTATAAATAATAACCCTTTCCCCAGAATATTTTCCTTTCCCAGAGAAAAAGACCCGGTCGGTTCATCAAATTCTGACAAACAATCATAGCCGCCACTACCCATTGCAGCATTGATTTTATCATAAGAAATGGCCGTATGTGGGTACATAATCGATTTATCAGTATACCCAGGTGGCAATTTTCCCGGTCCATTTGCAGATAAAAAAGACCGCTGGATAGTGATGATATCTTTATCCCCTGCATTAAACATCATCCGGTTGAACAGCATCATCTTTGCTTTAAGGCTTAACAACTTTTGCAAAAACTCAAAGGGCGCAGGCACGTATTGAAGTGTACTTGAACTATGAACGAAATCAACTGGATCATTTACAGCATCGATCGATGATATAAAACTCAGTTCTCCACCTGATAATCCACGGTCAATCGCCGAAGCAACCATCTGTTCCGTTTCCACCACCATCCATTTTAATCGTATCGTATCCGGCAGTGTGTTTTTTACTTCAAAGTAGTGCGCGCCACAAGCACCACCAAAATCAAGTACTGTGATGTTTTTCTTACCCCGGTGATTGACAAAATAATTAAGTGCGAATGACAAATACACCGTTGTTGCATTCAGTTGGAACGGACGTTTCTTTAATCCTTCGATATGGATACGCGTTTTGTCGGCAATGATATTGCAAAGCTCAGCATTCTGATAGGCGTCTGCTGTGCAATGCGATAATGCCTCCTGGTAAGTTTTATACTTAACCACTTTCCGGTTACGACGGATAAAGTCCGTTAACACAGGGGGAAGAAATTCCTTTACACTCATTTTTGAAAACTTGGCGCTGAATCTATTTTTCTTTTTTAACTTTTATGCCCATCAATTCAAGCGATGCATAAAATATAAATGGAGGTATGGTTTTAAAATATCTTTTCCAAAGGCGTCGTGGCTCCTGGATAAGCCGGTAAAGCCATTCCAGCGATGATCTTTTCATCCATGTTGGAGCATGGCTTGTATTCCCGGCAAGGTAATCAAACCCTGCTCCTATCCCAAATAACATCCCCTGCTCCAGTTTTTCATAATGCTCAAACATCCATTTTTCCTGTTTGGGAGCGCCCAGGCCGATCCAGATAAAGTCGGGCTTTGCAGCATTGATAGTTTGAATCAACCCATCATGATCCCATTGATCAAGCGGCTTGTACGGTGGCGAGATCATACCTGCTATGATTGCATTAGGATATTTGCTGTCAATCGCTTCTTTTAACTTGGCCAAAGTAGCTTCAGAGCTGCCAAGAAAAAAATGCCTGATTCCATCGTTGCGCCCCCAGTCGATAAACTTCTCCATCACGGTGGGGCCAAACAATCTTGAAATGTCTTTATTGCCTTTTAACTTGCCAACTACCTCCAGGGGCTTTCCATCCGGTATTGAAAGATATGCCTCGTTGATGATCTTCTGGAAAGAGGGATTCCAGAATCCTTCCATCATCGTATGCACGTTGTTAACCGTTATATATCCGCGTGCCGGCATCCCCCCCCTGTAATTTCCAATAATGTGCTGATACAGGTTTTCAAAACTTTTAAAGCAATCAATTCTATTCCCCAGTATTTTAATGCTGCTTCTCATGTTGATTTGTTCCTGACGTAGTCTATTTTAATGGAGCTGCCGGAGCGTCAGCCTTTACTTTTTTCCAGATCGGGAATTACAATACTGTCTTTAAAAAACCGGCGGATCAGTCGGCGCAATTTTGTCACCAGCGGGTTGGTATTCAGTCGTACACTTACACGCGGGACAAAGCCCAATTGAATAAGACGGGATATATATGGTTTGTAAATCAGCTCTATTATTTCCTTGGAAACCGTTGAGAAATAGGAGGAGATGGTTGTATAATAAGCGCCTTCCACCACTTTAAGGCTGGCAAAATGGTAGAAGATCAATGGCATTTCATCAACATACAATTCGCCACTTCTTGAGCTGATCTTGTAATTTCCGACATTCCAAGGAGCAACATTTGCGCCTTTGTTTTTGATCGCATACACATTACTGAACTCCTTATTCCAGTAGTTCAGGTATTTCTGATCTGCATAGCGCTTCCAGGTAAGCTTGTCATAACACCATTCAACGGTGTTATCAAACCATTTGTTCATGCAGGCAAGACCGTCCTTATCCCTCCTGAAAGATATCCACCCCACATTGTAATAACCGTAAATGTTTCTGAATGAATTCAGCAGATTAAACCGGTGGGAAATAATTGACACCGATGAATTGCCGATCTCCTTAAACAGAATTTCCGGCGACTGATAGAAATAAAGGTCGGCATCCAGGTAAACCAGCTCATCCATTTCAGGGTAGTTTTCCATTACATATTTACACACAGCCGGCGTAGAGGTAAAAAAATATTCGGCAATACTTCTTTGGGGCTTTACGGCCAGCAGATCGGGGAAATAGCCCTCAAGCTCCTGCACCGATATCAGTTGAATGTTGGGCGCATTGTATTGTCTGAAATATTCAAGGCTCGCATTATCGAAACAGAAAAAATAGAACCTCTTATCAGTATTGTCAGCGGCGCTGATCGATTCGTAAAGGACCTGCGCATGATATTGATAAAAGGAATTAAATAAAGTGCAAAAATGTCTCAATCCCATTTTAAAACCGGTTCATAATTTCAATTACTTTCAGGATATCCTGCTCAGTATGAAAATAGGATATCGGCAGGCTCAATGTGGTTTCGTGTATTTTATTGGCAATGGGAGTCTCCGTTTTTTTATCAAGTATCCCGGCCATGGCTTGTTGGCTCACTGGAGGAACAGGGTAATGTATTTCGGTTTTGATCCCATTGCTCAGCAAGTATTCTTTCAGATTGTCCCGTTTTTCATGGCGCACGTTAAAAATATGATACACGTCAAAATAATCAGGGTGCACAACCGGTTTGATAAAATCATCTTTCAGTTGTTCAAGATACAAGGATGCAAGTTTTCTCTTATGCGCATTGATCTCGTCAAGCCTCCTGAGTTTGACAGAAAGAAATGCGGCCTGCAATTCATCCAGCCTGGAATTAAACCCGATCTTTTCGTTATAATATTTTTTTTCAGACCCGTAGTTCCGCAACACACTCACATCCCTCGCAAGCTGATCCGAGTTGGTGACTACAGCACCTGCATCACCAAGGGCACCCAGGTTTTTAGTTGGATAAAAGCTGAAAGCGCTCAGATCTCCAAAACAACCGGATTTTGTGCCCTTTTGCATTGCTCCGTGAGATTGGGCGCAATCTTCAATCACAAACAAGCGATGCTTTTGGGCAATGGTCATAATGGCGTCCATAGCACAAACCTTTCCATACAGATGTACAACGAGGATAGCTTTCGTTTTACTGGTGATTTTCTCTTCAATCTTTAAAGGATCAATATTATAAGTAGCTATCTCCGGCTCAACCAGGACCGGTTTGCAATTATTCTGTAATATGGACAGGATGGTGGCTATATAGGTATTTGAGGGCACAATGATCTCCGAACCGGGTTGTATTCCCAACGCCTTGATGGAAAGGACCAGCGCATCTAACCCGTTGGCAACACCAATACAATGCATGTTATTGTTATAAGCGGCAAATTCTTTTTCAAATTCTTTCACTTTGTTTCCAAGTATGTACCACCCGGATTCCATGGTGTGCTTGAATTGATCCTGGAATTCAATAAAGAATGGCTGGTTCAGTTTGGCGAGACTTTCGTACTCAATTGTTTCCATAGGACTCAAAAATATAATCGTTTTTATCAAAGAATTCAGAAGCCAGTACCATCAGAATCGCATCCGGTGAAAAATTGTACATGGTATGCCAGTCCTTGGGTTCAAGGATAAGACACTGATGCGGAGCAGTCAATTCAAATACTTCCTCCTTCTCGCCATCGTTACAATAAATCGTGCAGCTCCCTTTTATGCAAATGGCCGCCTGCATCGTCTTGTGATGCCGGTGACCTCCACGTACAGAAGAATCGACGCCATAAATGTAAAAGATGCGTTTCATGTCAAATGGAATCACCTTTTCTATAACGGTTAAATTCCCACGGGTGTCTGTAAATGTTTGAAGGTTTAAACTTTGTGCCAATTTTATCATTTTTTACTTACGTAGTCGATCGCATTTACAAACCCATCTACAAGTTTCCCGATAGGGCATATTTGTTCGATCATATTACGAATATGTGATTTTGTTTGTTGTTGCAGTTCCTCATTATCCAGGTAATCAAACACAATGCTGGCCATTTTTTTCACATCACGGCTCGGTGTCACAAAACCTGTTTTGCCATTAATGATATATTCTATCTCAGGGCCATGGGCCGGCACATGATCCTTGCTCTCAAAAGTGACAACAGGACAGTTAAAGCAAAAAGCATGATTAACGGAAAGTCCGACGCAACCGGGCATAATCATCAGGTCAGATGCAAAAAGCAATTCACCTGTGCGGTTCTCATCATATATTTCTCCCCTGTAAAAAACATGATCTGTTATACCGGCTTCCTGGGCGTACACTCTTATCGGCATTTCCATAGGTCCTGTACCCACAAAGTGTAGCCCAACGGAGGTTAAGCCCATGTTATGAAGGCAGCCCAATACTTCAATCGCCACCTCCGGCCATTTGTCTTCATAAAGCCTGCCAATAAAAATGAGATTGTATTTGTGTTTGAATCCAAGATTCTGCTTTACAGTTTCTTTGCCAAGCTCTTCCAAACGATTGCGTATTGGAAAATAACGATTGGTATCAAGTGTATTCAGTGCGGGAAAAATTTTATCACCTTTTACATGGTTTTCCATCAGCACCTGCTTTTCGCCGATTGAATAGGTTATAATAGCATCGGCTTTACGCTGCAACCACAACCTGTATTTGTCTCCCCAGCTTTTACGGGGATTAAATCCTGCTTTCCTGTTGTAAGTATGCCCCCAAAGAACAAGTCTGTAACCAAATAATTTCCTTCCGATCAGCACAAGCGGCAAAGAAACGATGCCAACGGCCATTTCATGAATGATTACTTTCGGCTTTTTCTTCTTAATAATTCCGAATACGTCAAGAAACAACGATGTGTCTCCTTTGCCATATTGCCATTTCCGGATCTGAACAGAATAAGGCGCCGATGTTTGCTTTATACCTGATGAATTCCTGCTGTGAAGCAGATCAAATCCAATCTTCCTGTAAATAGCGTCGAAAATTGGCTTTCTATACGCCGGAAATATTCGTTGAACTATTATTACGCGAGATTCATTACTCATTTCAACCTTCTTGTTTTTAATTCACTTGCCAGGTTTCTCAACCTGATCCCAGAATTGCGTAATCCAAATCCTGCAATTCATTCTTCTCTCCTTCGGAAACAAGATTTGTCTTAAGAAAAATACAGTATGATAACATCAGACTGGTATCTGATAATACAAATGATGTGATCGTAAGTGTACTTATGATAAGAAAACATCCCCAGGCCATTTTTCCTGACGCGCCGTATTGCTTGCTCATTACAAAAAAAATCAGGTACCCGATGGCAAGTCCAACAATACCAGTTTCTGCATAAAACGTAAAGATCTGGCTGGTATTACCCAGTGTAAATTCCCTGCTCAATGCATTAAAATAGACAGAAGGCCCATCTCCCAGTACCTTCATTGGTTGAGTGAGATAGTAATAGATCGCAGCTGTACGTTCATACTTACCCTCTTCAAAATTGTTACCTGCAGCAGACTGTATGGACTCCACCGACATCTGTTGAACGGCATCGGAAAGCTTCCAGGCGAGAAAATCATAAAAACCCAGGCTGAGGACCAGGGCAAAGGCAATACCGATCACGGCAAAAGATTTCACCATGTCTTTAACCCTAAATCGCCTGAACCAATATACAAGCCATATCATTATTACCAGCAAATTGGACAATTGGGAATTGGATAATAACACCCCAAGAGTAAGATAACCTGCAAGCAGCATCCTGTTTTTAATAAAATAATTATTCTTTGAATCAAAAAGCAGGAAGAGTATCAATCCCATTAGAAAGAAACTCATCGACGGGTCATCTGAAATATAAAAGCTGCCAAACGAGAAATCAATCTTGTTTTCTTCTGTGTACCTTGTACTAGCTGGTAAAATCGAATTAATAGGTTCAAAAAATGTCTGTTGAATAAAGATCAGCGGAGGTTGCAGGCAGGCTACGAACAGGCAAATCCTTATGATCTTCTTTATATTACCCGCATGTATATAGTTTTTGCATAAGAAATACATCGAATATGGAATACCGATAAACCGTAGAAAACTCAGGAATTGACCAGGGCTTACATGGTTGACAATTGCTGAAATCAGTATCTCGATAAAAAAAATAAGAAATATTTTTTCAACATTCCCAATCGATATCCCATAAAATGGCAATAGGAGAAATGCAATGGGAGCCAGATAAAACAGCCTGAATGGAAAAATATTCAGTAGAAAAATTGCTCCTCCGATCAAAAAGGCAAACGCAAATACGGTATAAAAAACAAGTCTGGGCATGGAATGTTTCAGAAAATCCACCAGGATCTTCGTCACAGAATCATATTAATAAATACATTAAATGCGAATGCGGCGTTAGGTATTTGCCTTGAATAAATTTCTGAATGATCTTAAAACAATAGGGGAAGTGATTCTTGCACAATCCAGTAAAAAGTATAAAAACTTCAACGGGGTGTTTTTCATTGCCCACCGGTACCGCGTTTTCAGATCCAGCGGCGACTTGATGGAGAAAAACAATTGCTTATAAAATTTAAGGCTGAAGCGTGCTTTCCCCACATCGACGCCCGTAGCTGTGATGTGGCTTTTAAGATATAGGTCTGTCGGGATAACAAGCTGCCAACCACTTCTTCTGGCATGCAGGGAAAAGTCTTCATCCGCAGCATACTGAGGAAATCTCTTTGAGTCAAAAAGGCCGATCTTATCAAAAACCGCCATCGGGATCAGCGTCCCCCTGCCAGGAAGTACGTCTGATCGAATAAACTGACTCTTTCGCAGCAGCTCAGGATATGAGTAATTGTAGTCCTTGGCTTTTGAATGATATCTGCCTGTTATCTCATTCCATGATACACCACAGAAGCTTAACAGCCTGGTGTCATCAATATCTACCGAAACAGATCCGAGCATCCAGTTAGTGTTGCTGGATGCATGACCGTGCATTATTTCCAGATAATCCTCACCAACCTCCAGGTCATTGTTTAACGTAAGAATAAAATCATCTTTTGAGGGATTGAGCTTATTCATCACGTATTCTATTCCGGCATTGGTTCCACCCGCCCACCAGAGATTTCCATCGCCCATTACTATGTGTATGTCTGGAAAGTGCTTTCTTATAGCATCTGCTGTTCCGTCGGAAGAGTTATCATCTACTACAATCGTTTTAAAATCGCCGAAAGTTTGCTTTTGCAGACTGCTGAGGCAGTTCAGGGTTAATTGTTTTCGGTTAAATACTGCGATTACAATAAAAATCACATCAATAATTTAATATGCCTTTTGTAGCACATGACGGGCTTTCTTAAGGCTTTTGTTCACTTTTCCGGAAAATACCATCAAACTGGTAGAGTACGCCTGTTCTCAAATCGGCAAACCCCGGATCTATATCAATCAATTTATACCCACGTTGATGAAAGAAGCTCATGATGTCATTATACAAAGCCTGGCCGGAATACAAAGGATGCAGTGACATTTCCAACTGCACTGTATTGATCATGTCCAGGGAATTCGATGCACCTTTCAGTACATTCATCTCAAACCCTTGCGTATCTATTTTAAGGAAAATCTCTTTGGCTTTACCTGCCACTTCCGGGAATATAGTATCCAGCTTCCTGATTTCGATCTCTTGTTTCCCGATATAGGCTGCCGACGCTTCAGCATTTGTATGAGTGTCCAGCATTTCAAGAATGGAACTGCTATGTGAGTTGCCGGATATGTTAATCTCCTGTTTACTGTTTTCCTGGCCTAATGCAAAGTTATTAACCTCCCAGTCCGGATCCTGGTTGGCAACAGATGAAAGAATTTGGAAAGCATCTCTTAGCGGCTCGAAAGATACTATCGCGCCGTTATAGCCGGCCATTCTTAGCTCTTTCCCGAAAATACCGGTATTGGCACCCACATCGATAACCAAATCCATTTTATAGCGGTCCAGTAACGCTTTCCGACGTAATACCGCACTAGTGCCCTTGTTATAACGAATCATTTCAAATCCAAGCCTGCGTAAAATTGAGTTCAGTCTGTCTAATTTACCCATCTTTTCTATTACATTAATTCTGTTATGATGAATGATGGATCATAATAAAAGATCATCAACGTTCATTTATTATTCCTCAGGAATTCCAAATCCCTGTTGCTTTATTGGCCAAGATTCTATTTGTCTGGATCCACAATACTATATTCATGACAATAAATGCCATCACGTTCGCCAGTATCACGCCTTCCACCCCCCAAAGCTTGCCAAAGACAATCCCCATTGGAATATTTACAATACTTACAACTACATACAAAAGCAGCTGAACCTTCAGCTTACCTATTCCGTTCAGGAAATAACAATTCAGAGCCAGACATGAATAGCAGATCATATAAACTGCCATGGAGATGGAAAGGCTTGGAGCTACATTCAAACTATCAGGTAGCCATATCCTGAAAATAAATTTCGTCATCACAAAAAATACCGGAATTATTATAAATGCCATGATGAACCATAACTTCCGGAGCTTATTAATGCTACCTTCAATCCAATGAAAATCCTTTTTGGCATAAGCATCCGTAAAAGCACTCCAGTATGGGTTGATGATGATGGAAAAAGCCATATAAATCACGGAATAGAGTTTGTACGTAACGTTAAACTCTGTAACCGCTTCCGGTCCAAGTATATTTGTAATGATAATATTATCAGTCTGAACCAGTATCAGCGCACCAATCTGTATAAAAAAGAAAACACCTCCAACGGTCAGGATGCTCTTTGTATAGCTGAAGTCTATGCTTTTGAATGAAGGAGCTACTGCCTTCAATTTTCTGCCATAAAAGAAAAAGCTAGCTATTATAAATGCAAGTGGCGTAAGCGTAAGCGCAGCAACAAGTACCAATAATGTTCCCGGTATCGTATTTTTCAGGATGAGCAGAGCTACTAGTACTGCTGCCTGACCAAACAGTGTGATCATTTCACCTTTTGCAGGCTCCTGCATGGCAATCAATACCGTGCTTAAAAGCTGGGCAATAAATTGTACGCAGAAAGTTCCAAGGACAACTAACATTATGAGGTGAATATCCTCATCCATTGCCGACGGAACATTGAGAAACCTTCCCCAATTGATATAGGGATTTATCAGGGCGAAGAGAATAAAAACACCAACTGCCAGTAACGTAAACACCGCATAGGTGGTACTCACGTATTTTTTTGCCCTTTCAATATCATTGAATGCGAGTGCAGCCGCCAGGCGATTTCGTAAGCCGTTAGCCATCCCAAAATCAAAAAAGCTGAACCACGTAATGATGGAGGTAACAATAATCCAGACACCATACTTCACTGGGCTTACATACTCGATTGTAAGAGGTACAATGGAAAAGTTAATGGCAATAGTAAGAATACGGATCAGAAAGGAAGCGATAATATTCCTTTTTATCTTGACGGTTCTTCCCTCGCCTCCTTTGATCAACCTATTTAACGATTCTACCAAAAACATTAATTGGCCCTTTACATTCAAGCTGCCTCCTCTTTACGCCGAAACCGCTGTTGTTTCTTTTTCCGGTGTATTGATCTGCTTTTTCCACCACCTGCGCAGCAAAAGGAATGCGATGCAGAAAAAGCCAGCCATTGCACCACCACCGATCATTGATATCAATCTTTTGGCTTTATTTCTTTCAAGGGGCAGGCTGCTTTGATCTACCATCTGAATAACAGGTGTTTCCTGACTTAAAGCCACTTTTGCAACCTCCAGGTTCTTGATCACTTCTCCAAATACAGTAGCAGCAATAGTTTTCTCTCTTGTAGTGATCTCTGTCGTAACTGGAGCCATTCTCAGACCTGGATTAATATCTACCAGGCTTTGCTGAGCTGCGGCAGCCGAATAAGTACGGCTATTTACCAGAGCGCCAAGGCTATCCGCACGCTTTTGCAGACGCTCTACATTCAGCGCTTTCACTTTCGTCTTTGAATCAACATAGCGGTCTGTTGCGATTTTTACAAGGCGTTCGCCGAAAAACTTGCTCAGCAATTCATCGCGCGTAGCAACAGACACTTCAATAAAGGACGCTTTTTTATCTGGCTTCCCAACTGTCAATTCCTTTGCAAGCAGCTCTTTCACCACCAACTGCATCAAGCTATCTTCCTGTCTTGGAAAATTTCCATCTTTGTATTTTGCAAAACTGATCGCACGTCCGACCTCTTTATCTTTCGACCATTTCTCGCTCCAGCCATTTACCTGGATATACTTATCTGCCAATGTAATTTTTCCTGCTGAATCATAATTTGTCAGGAATGTTTCCCTGCAAAGACTTTCGCTTCTGAGAAAGAGCAGGATATTATCGCCTGCGAAAATGCCACCACCACTTCCGCCGCCCATGTCAAAACCAAATTGACCCGCCAGTGCAGCCAGCCCTCCGCCTGAAGCCTTGGTATCTTCCACCACAAAGCTCAGTTTTGATATATAACGTACAGGCTGTAATAAAGCATAAGTAAAGCCAATGCCCGCGCCAATAAGACCAACCAGCAGTATCACAAGCCACTTGCTTAACAGGTATCGCCAGACTATGCCAATCTTGTCCAGCACCTCTTTTAATGATATTTCTTCTTCAGGTTTTGTTTGCCGCTTCAGCATATTTCAAGAGAATTGACGGTGTATTACAGTTATGGAAGTCAGTGCTCGAAAACAAAAAATTACACTGTTATTAATTCGACCGATTGTGAAAGGCATGGCTTCGCCATCTCAGTCACATCTTCTTTTTTGTAGCTGACATAAAGCCTCCATGCAGGGATCCAGCCGATTCAATAATATGGCCAACGGGTCTTTACTTCGCGATCAGGGTTGCAGCTGTAATCAACGCCGTTATCGCTGAAATGAATATCCCCGCCTTCCCTACATCAAATCCCTCCCTCTTCGGTTTCTGCGGTATGAAAATGTTTGATCCCGGTTCTATTTTCGGATAGCTTCTGAATATTCCCAGCGGCCGCTTGATCTTTGCCGCACTGCCATTCGCATAAATCACAAATGCTCTTTTCTTGCTCCCCGCTGGCGTGGCACCTCCCGCATCTCCGATATAATCACCCATTGACTTTCCCTTCTCATACATTATATCCAGCGGCTTAAATACCTCCCCTCCGATACTAACTGTATTATTAATCCTCGGAACAATAAGTTCATCGCCTTCTTCCAATGTAATATCGTCTGCACTGCCTGGATGCTTCAGCACATAATCCAGGTTAATTGCCACATCCGTCGTATTCTTTACCCTCATGCCGGCAGCCGTTTTGGAAGAATCTTTTTCCAATGAAGTGAACAAACGCTTTAATTCAGTAGTGTCAGTAACCTCTTTCTTTTTCCTGACTAGTTTGGCACCGCCGATATTGGCTGTATACAGCAAACCACCCGCTCGCCGGATCAGCGAACTCAACCGCTCTTCCCTGTTTTGCAAAGAATAAGTAGATGGCGATAATACTTCACCTGTTACTTTCACACTGATCTGCTTCTGATAATAAGGATCTTCCTTTATCGCAACAATATCAAAAGGCATCAATGTCACATCAGCAGAATTGCTGGCCAGATCAAGTGAATCATTCACTTTAATGATCTCCACGATATCACTTCCCGGTTGGGTAACATTAACATCCCGCTTACGCCTTGATATCTCAATTCCCCTCCCCGTTGCATCGTCTGAAAAACCATCTGCCTTTAAAATGAGAGACTTCAATGAAAGGCCTTCTTCGTAACGGTAAATTCCCGGCTTCCGCACAGCGCCATTGATCGTAACTGTAACCGTATCCTTCAGATCGAAAATGGAAGCCACATGCACACTGTCTTCTTTAATCAGGTATAAACCATTATCCTGGCCCGACAAGATCGGTTTCAGGTCAACTGCGATATATTGTTTTGTCAGATCAGGCTTTGTACGCACTACAATCGCTCTTCCGTTGTATACATCTTCCCGCAATCCATGCGCTTTGTTTACCAGTTGCTTCAGCGTCATTCCTTCTTCCAGTGCGTAGGGGCCAGGTTTGAACACCGCTCCGCTGATGCGGACCCTGTTCTGATAGCGGTTGATCACTGAGTCAACCAAAAACTCATCCCCATTCTGTAGTTTGAAATATGCCAGTGAATCACCTGACACATCCACGATCCTTCTTTCATAACCAGTGATCCTTGAACCGGTGACCCTTCCTTTGAATGCCTGGCTTTTGAAACCGCCGGCATATTCTAAGGCTTTTTCAAGTGTTTCCTCGGGTTTAAGCTCAAAAATACCCGGGCGGTTTATTTCCCCATTCAATGTTACCAGCAGATTGGCAAAAGGGACCCTTATCACATCATTGTCTTCCAGGCGCACGTTGGTCAATTGACTTCCTCTTACCAGGAAATCATACAGGTCGGCTGTTTCTATCACTTCATTATTACGGATCAGTTCAATTTTGCGGAAAGAACCATTTTCTGCGGGGCCACCGCTCACATACAGTGCATTGAACAAAGTGGCTAAAGAAGGTAATGTGTAGGTACCCGGCCGTTTGATCGCACCTATCAGTATCACCCTGACGCTCCGGATATTTCCAAGTGTCAACTGCAGTTTGGTTTGGCCGGAACCAAGGCCAGGATAATATCTGGTCAGCCGGTCTTTTAATATAGAGGTAACAGCATCCACCGTTAATCCGCTTACATTGATCACGCCGGCATATTTCACATTGATCGTGCCTTCAGGGCTCACCTTTAATGTTTGTTGGGAAATATTAGCACCATAAATGTTCAGCAGCAATTGATCATCCGGGCCTATAGTGTAGTTTTTGGGCGTAGCCATGCGCAGATCGGGTTCAAAACTAAGATTGGCATTGGCAAAGAGTTCAGATCCGAAAATCTTTGGGCGCTTGCTGACAATATCCTCCAGCACTGCGTTCATGCTGTTCATGGTTTTTGAAACCTGGCGTGTGCCATTGAGACCCATGCCCGGTTTTTCAGAGCTTACTACAGTCGAATCGGAAACAGGTAAAGAACCACTTTCCAGTTGTGCTATCCTTATTTTTAGTTCTTCCAGTTCTGAAGCTGGCAACCCACGGCGCGATAACTCCGACTCCAGTTGTGCAGTTGTAATACCATTAGCTTTAGCTTGGCTCAAATATTGTTGTAATTGGCTATTGGAAATCTGGGATGCCTTTACCCCGCTAAGATCAGAAGGGATTTGAGCCATTGCAAAGGAGCTGATAACTGTAAGCAGGAGAAGGAGAAAGCCCTTATAGAAGTTCATAGTTAGGTATTGGTTAAGCATCAGTTCGGAATACGTCGTTTAACGGGTATTCGGAAACAATATTGAATTGGTAAGTTTAATTTTAGTGAGGCTTACCTGTACTGATGTTCCTGTACTGAGGTAAGAAATAAGATGGGAATACAAACTCCGGATGGAGCAGGACCTGGAAAATGTATGTCTCTGAATATTCATTGGATGTTCATAGGTCTTTATTGAATTACCTGATATTGTATAGATGCAGTAATCAGATAATTGCATTATTTCAAGGAATTATATTCTTACCGGCACAATTCAGCATTAACAGAATGATGCGCTTGAACGGTGTGGCAGCAACTCTTGAAAAAAATCTAATTAGGAACACTTAGAGTCCGTTAAGATTTTTCACCGCAAAATTACGACTTTCAATATTAGAAAATTCAGCTTTCAAGCCGCTACTTGGCTGATTTTGATGATTTATTTCCACACTGACAACCAAAGTAATAGTTTACCCCTAGTCAATAATGTTAAAGTTTTTTAGTTCTTTGATTGAGAACATATACACTTGAAAAATAATGCATAAGCCGCGGAGAGCTTTTGAGATACTCATATCAGGCCATTATCTGGCAGATGGCATTCATTGATTGCTGTATCATTTTTTACGGAAACCGGCGATCGCATTTTTGGAGAACTCCTTAACCACCAGCCGTCCGCTGATAGCTGCCCGCTCCAGCAACAGCTTATCCCAATCCTCTGTCCCTCTCCAATTGATCTTTTTGAGCTCGGCCATTGCTTCCGGGCTTGAATGCGCTAAGGTATAGGTAAGCCTGGCAATGGATTCATCCATACCTTCTGTTGTTGGATGCAATTCTGCAAATAATCCCTTTCTTCTTGCCCAATCACCATTTCTCCACATGGTAGCGTCAATGGCCAGTTGGGAAAAGGCTGAAAGTCCGATCTTCCTTTCTACAGCAGGCCCCACCACAAACGGGCCAATACCAATAGCAAGTTCACTTAGCTTCACTTCTGCAGCTTCGGTCGCGATCGCATAGTCGAGCGCCGCAACAATACCGACTCCTCCACCCACACATTTACCGTGGACCCGGCCAACGATAACCTTGGGGCAGGTGCGCATGGCATTGATCACATGTGCAAACCCGCTGAAGAAATGCAAACCCTCTTCTGCGGTCTTAATAGCCGATAACTCATCAAAAGAAGCACCTGCACAAAAAGCATGTTCTCCTCCTGAACGCAACAACAGCACTTTCACTTCGGTATCATTTCCTGCACTGTGGATGGCCTGTGCCAGTTGCTCCAGGATCCTTGCAGGCAATGCATTGCTTTGGGGATGAAAAAATTCTATTGTAGCAATTCCATTATGTATTTCGGTTCTTACGTATGCTTCCTTGATATCTGTGCTCATGAACTAAGACGTTTGGAGTCAAAAATATTGAAAATAGTTTTCTTCCTGCTATCCCTCTGGCACCGGTCCAGGAAATTAACATGAAAGTACATTAAGTGTCTTTTCTTGCCACCATGGTCAGGATGGTTGCCACTCCTACTACAGGTTCATCTGTTTCATCCAATATCTCCACCAGCCATTTAACAATGCCCCTGGCTATATCCGTTTCATCTTTTTTGTCCTGGGGCAGTTTTTCCTTGCAGGTAAAACGTACATAAACAGATGCCCCGGGGTAAACAGGCTTGGTAAACCGCAGTTCATCAATTCCATAATTGAGCAATACCGGGTTCTTTTCATAGCTGTCGACAAACAATCCTGCTGCCGCGCTCATAATAAAGTAACCATGTGCCACCTGCCGCTCAAACATGGTACCGGTAAAATCAGTTTCCCGTAGATGAGCATAGAAATGATCGCCGCTCAGATCTGCAAAACGGTCTATATCTTCAGCGGTGATCAGCCTTTTGGGAGTGATCAACTGATCTCCTACCTGCAATTCTTCATAATATTTCCGGAATGGATGTTGCCCCGGATCTTTTCCTTCTGCATAAGGCTGGTACACATTGGTGATAGCCGTGATCATCGTTGGCGAGCCCTGCAAAGCCACCCGCTGCATATAATGCTTTACCCCGCGCAATCCACCCATTTCTTCCCCGCCGCCAGCGCGGCCAGGACCTCCATGCACCAGCAATGGCAGCGGAGAACCATGACCGGTGGATTCTTTTGCACAGGCCTCATTCAATACCAGTATCCGCCCATGATGCGTGGCTGCTCCAAGCACATATTGCCTTGCCAGCTTTTCATCGGCCGTTACAATGGAACTGCACAAACTTCCTTTTCCTTTTTTACTGAGTGCAATGGCTTCATCCATGCCGCGGTAAGGCATGATAGTGCTTACCGGCCCGAATGCTTCCACTTCATGCGCTGCAGCATTTTCAAAAGGCTTTTCATTCAGTAAAAGAAGTGGTGAAATGAACGCACCTTTGGCAGCATCGGCATCCAGCACGTTCACACTATCGAGCGAGCCGTATATCAATTGAGAAGAAGCCAGCAGTTTCTGCACCTGCGCTTTCACTTCCTCCCTTTGGGTCTCCCCTGCCAGGGAGCCCATGCGCACTTTTTCATTGAGCGGGTTGCCGATCACTGTTTGCGAAAGGGAAGACGCAATCGCTTTCCACACATCTTCCATTTTATTTTCAGGCACAAATATCCTGCGGATGGCCGTGCATTTCTGGCCGGCCTTGGCAGTCATTTCTTTTCTTATCTCTTTAATGAAAATATCCCATTCCGGTTTTCCGGGTTCCACATCTTCTCCCAGCACAATACAGTTCAATGAATCCGCTTCCATATTGAATGGTACCGATTCGCTCAATATTTTCGGATGTGAACGCAGTTTTAATCCTGTGGAAGCACTACCTGTAAATGTTACTACATCCTGTGAGCTCACATGGTCCAGCAGATCGCCGGCACTGCCACAGATCAATTGCAGCGATCCTTCCGGCAATATCCCTGACTCAATGATCTCTCTTACTACAGCTTCTGTGAGATAGCAGGTTACAGTTGCCGGTTTCACCACCGCCGGCATACCTGCCAGCAGGTTCACGGCAATTTTTTCAAGCATTCCCCACACAGGAAAATTAAACGCGTTGATATGAATGGCCACGCCTTCTTTTGGTACCAGTATATGCGTGCCCATAAAACTATTTTGGCGGCCCAGGTTATGCGCTTCTCCATCCAGGCAAAAAGATTCATCGGGCAGTTTACGCCGCAGTGATGCATTGGCAAATAAATTACCAATACCGCCTTCAATATCTATCCAGCTATCGGCTTTGGTAGCACCCATTTGATAGCTGATCTTATAAAACTTATCGAGGTGCTTTTGTAAGTGAAGCGCCAGCGCTTTCAGCCGGTTGCCTCTTTCATGAAAACTAAGTTTTCGCAAGGCGGGGTTGCCTGTATTTCTTCCGTAATCAAGGATGCTTTTAAAGTCCAGTCCCTTTGTAGAAGCCGTTCCAATCAATTCTCCGTTCACTGCATTGTATAAGGATTGTCCTTCTCCGTCTCCATTGATCCATTTACCGGTAATGTAGTTCTGAAATTGGGTCATAGTATGCAAATTCGTTAGGGTTGCTAAATTAGTTCAAGTTGCTGTAATCATAATTTATAAGAAATACCTGGCCAATGATTTTCCCACCAAGACGACGAAGACCACAAAGAAATGTTGTTTGGCATTTTCCTTAATCTTTGCTTTACAAGTAAAATAACAAAGAGAAATATTTCTTTGTGGTCTTCGTCGTCTTGGTGGGAAAATTTGATTGAGTGGCTGAGTCTTTACCAATATCTCAGAAATGATGGTTAATTTGCATGTTCAATCAGTTAATATGAAAATCGCAGTTTTTCCTGTTATAGCCTTCAG
>DATAJQ010000245.1:0-18609 GCA_036262095.1 Chitinophagaceae bacterium
CAATTCCCAGCCATTGCCCATTTTCACAATACTCCACTGACCGCCAATATCTGTGGAAACCTTAAGTGACACAATAGTTCCTGTTTCGGCTTGCACATCCCTGAAAGTATGTGGGAAGGCATACATGAATGTATCCAGGAACGGATAATATAATTCTTTGACCATGATCCCCGGTTTTCCGACAGCATCCCTGATCTGCTGCTGGTGCAGAAATTTTTCGGTGTATTCCCTGGCGATATGGAACCAGTTAGGAGATACCTCCTGCCCTGCCCAGGCAACGGAGAACACGGCATTATCAAACGGATCTAATGTTTGAAGATATTCCGTATACTCTTTCCCTGTCATTTCCAAAAGATGGATCAATACCTCCGGGCTTAGCCGTTTTGTCGCATTCGTCCAGGACAAATTCAACTGGTTTAAAAAAGCAACAAGGTCCTGGTAGGAATTCACGTTTTCAGGTTTTTCTCCCAAATAGCCATCCCTTGATATTGACAAAGCCCTTAAATTTCCATCCAGTAAATGGGAAGCAACATCTTTTACTTTCCAAAGCCTGGCAACTGTTTGAGCATTCCATTCTTCCTTTGTCAATGATCTTAGCAGTTCGATCAACATGCTGTCCAATACAGGAAAAAGTTGCAAGGTTTCTACCCCGATTTTATTATTCATTCGAGCTCCCTCTTTTAGTAGAATTGAGATTACAGACCATTTATTATCCAGGCGGCCTCTTTTCCTGGAAATACGCTTTATGTAACTAAAGTTACCGTGTTTCTCTTTTTACTGGTGCAATTTTACTTTTTCTTTTGTATAATCTATATACGGTTGCAGATGAAAACACATTATCAAATATTGATTGTTGGTGGCGGCACAGCCGGCATTATGGTTTCGGCTCAACTAAAAAGAAAGCGTCCTGCTTTGTCTATTGCCATCATTGAGCCTTCAGAAACTCATTATTATCAGCCGGCATTTACACTTGTTGGTGCAGGCACTTACGCTATGGGAAAGACCATAAGAAAAGAAGCTTCGGTAATACCGGCAGGGGTTGACTGGATCAAGGACCGTGTTACAAAAGTATCTCCGGACAGCAATGAGGTGATAACAGCCAAAAATGCAACAATCAGGTATGATTACCTGGTGCTGGCTCCCGGTTTGGTCTATGACCTATCCCTGATCGAAGGATTATCGGAAGCATTGGATAAAGGGATAGTATGCAGCAATTATATCGATCCTGAGCACACCTGGAAACTCCTGCAGGCGTTCAAAGGAGGCAATGCCATTTTTACACAACCGGCCACCCCGATCAAATGCGGTGGCGCTCCTCAAAAAGCCATGTACCTGGCAGCGGATTATTTGCGGCAGAAAGGTTTGGCAGATAAGACCAATATAGTCTTTGCTACACCGGGAACGGTCATATTTGGCGTAAAAACCATTGCAGACACTCTTATGAAAGTAATCAACCGGTACAATGTTGATCTCCGCCTTTTTCATACACCTGTAAAAATAGATGCAGCCCGGAAGCTGGTATACTTCAGAGACACCACACCTCCTGACAAACCCCAGCTGCCGGATATAATAAAAGGAAGTACCGTTACAGCTGAAGGTCTCATTGAAGTTCCTTTCGACTTTCTCCACCTGGCGCCTCCACAAGCCGCTCCGGGATTTATACGTGATTCCGGTCTTTCAAACAGCGGAGGCTGGCTTGACGTTGACAACAACAGTCTGCAACATAAAACCTATTCCAACATCTTTGGCCTCGGCGATGTAGCAGCATTGCCTACTGCAAAAACAGGTGCCGCCATCCGCAAGCAAGCGCCTGTAGTTGTAGACAATTTACTGAAGTTGTTAAATGGCAGTCCTGCAGACAACATATCTTATGAAGGATACTCCTCCTGCCCGCTGGTAACAGGATATGGGAAAATGGTGCTGGCCGAGTTCAACTACAAAAATGAATTTACACCTGACCCCATGCTGAGATACCTGCTTATCAGTAATAGTGATAAAGAACATTGGCGGTTATGGTTGCTGAAAAAATACATGCTGCCCTATATGTACTGGAACAGGATGATGAAAGGAAAGATGTAAAGGCCTCCCAGGTTTCAGACAACATGACAACAAGCGTACTCAAATTACTATCTCTGCTCACATTGATTTGTTTTTTCAATGCCGATGTATTCGCGCAAGCAAAAAACAATGCATGGTTCAGGGGAACGATGGCTTATAAAGTATCGACACAGTTAACAGCTGATATTGAAGTACAGCACAGAAGACAGAGCGGCTTTACCGATCACATGATCTTAGGCCACAACCTGATGTACTCCTTAAGTACCTGGATACATTATCTGCCTGCTAATGAGGTGAAAATTTCGATATCGCCGTTTGCCCGCTTCAGCCATTATCGCATTATTGAAAAAGCCGAAGATGAAATATATACACCAGCGAAAGAAACCAGGTTTTCAATAGCAGCACTTTGGCAAAAAGGCCTTTTCGCTCGTTTTAGCCTAATCAACCGGAACGCTATTGAATACCGGATGCTAAGCAACCAATCAAGGAACATCGTCAGATGGCGAAACCGGGCAGGCTTGCAATACAACATCAAACCAGGATTGTCCTTCCTGCTTTATGATGAGGCCTTTGTGAATGCTGCTGGCGTTCAACCGGGTCATCTTGTGGACCACAATCGCCTGGGGACCCATTTTGAATGTAAATGTTTACCTCAGCTGAAAGCAGAGTTTAGTTACATTTACATAAACCGTTTGCCACTATCGGGCACAAACTGGTTAAAAGAAAACAACCTCATTCTGAATATTACTTTTGACTTACCCAATTAATACGATAAAAAACACAATATGACATTCCAGGAAGTGATCGGACAGGATAAGCCAGTATTGGTCGATTTTTTTGCTGAATGGTGTGGCCCCTGCAAAACCCAGGCCCCTATTTTAGAGGAAGTCAAACAACGGGTGGGAGATCGTGCTTCCATCATCAAGATCGATGTAGACAAAAGCCCTCAAACGGCCGTCGAGTTTGGCATCCGTGGGGTTCCCACCTTAATTCTCTTTAAAAAAGGAGAAGTCCGGTGGAGACAATCCGGTGTTTCTTCAGCTAATGACCTGGAACGCCTGATCAGGGAAAATCTTTAAACTGATTTCGGCAACTCAAATCTTATGCACTGTAAATAGCTCCCTTTAGTATATAACCGCTGAAAGTATTGGTCTGCTTTTAATTATGTGTTTTTTATATTTTGTTATCCTATGACCAAGCAAAGGTGAACACACCGGCAAACCCGCCCCTCTCCTATTTCAAATTAATGATCAGACCGGTTTGATTCCTATCCTCTTTTTTAATGATTTTTCTGAAAACTCATCTTTTTTAATGATTGTGCCGGCTGCTGCTCCATTATACTTTTATGCTGTCTGAGTAAATGCAAACCCCGTTCATTATACAATGAAAAAACTGATAGCGATAATAACGCTGCTTCTTGCTGTATGCACCACCCGGGCCCAGCGCACCGATACCGAACTGAGCAGGGATTCTATACTGGATTGGAGATACCTGCTTAATGCACCAAAACAGCAGGCCTACAAACCAATAAAAGATCAATATGCTCCTGGCACCAGTTATAGTGTATGGCAGCAGCAGGCAGAGGATATGCTGTTCAATTGGGTAAAACAATCTGTATTACCAAAGGGAGTTGTCATGAGGTATGTATTCAAAGATAACAGTCGTTGGTGGCCTCTTGAAGCACCGGCACTGCACACTTACGGCATCCAGTTAGCCGGGTTCCCTGCCATTTACAAAAACGGTAAACTATACACCGATGGTGAGCATGGGCTCTATATGGGGCTTGGCTTTAATAATTTTCCCGGTGATTACATAAAGGGTGGGTTCAACCCGGACGGATTGTATCTTTTTGCCGAACGGGCACAACTCAGTACAGGAGATACTGATGATCAATTAAAATCCGAAGGCATTGATAAGCGGATCTTACCTCAGTTATATACTTACCGTACCTATCTCGATCACTATCACGACAACGGAAGGCCGCTTAACGGGATTGGCGTCGTGATTGCAAAAAATGGTGAATGGCCTTTTAAACCTGTACTGGTAAAAGACGCTGTGAAGTATATCAATCAGCAACTGGCTGCTTACCCGGGTATTGCACAAAAAAATTCCTACGTAATGAGAACCCTGCAGCAAACCCTGGACCGCTTGAAACCTTATTATAATGAAACAACCAAACTAAAAGAACAGTATGCCATGCTGGAAGATGAGGCTGGTCATGCTGTTTTAAATCCCGAAAGCATCATCAACGGTCTGCCGGTCAGCAAAACGTTCCCAGAGTACCGGGTCCTTGTAGCCGCCACCAAACAAACGATCGACCAGTCAAAGACAGATAAGCCAATGTGGCTATACATGAATTTTTCGGATAATGGCAGTATGGTGGGTAACCTGTCACAATTCGATCCCCAATTCACTTCAGGAAGAGATTATTTTGTAAATACCCTGTTGCGCAATTTTAATTTTGATTATGCTGCCAAATGGCTGTCGCAGCCTGAAGCGATGAAGAGCGTTGCATATACACCGGTAAATGCACCAGCGAAATCTTCAGGTAATAATATATCGGCACCCGCAACTGTTTCTGCAGCAACTGCTACAAAAAACAAAGACCCCTTTACTATCCTGTATGAAGACTTTGAGGGTCATCAACCTGGCGCTTTTTCTGCAAAAGGCTGGCATACGTATGGACATAATGGTCATGATTTTGCGGATGCAACATTGAAAACCCTGAATGGCCAGCAGGGCAAATGGATCATTATACCCAATGATTTCACCTTCTATCCCGACTTTACTAAACCACTTCCGATCAGCTTTAGCATCAGCTATGATGTGTATTTCAGCAGCGATATGTCCAACAAAAGAACACCAGTTACTTTCAGATTGGATACTTATGATAACAAGAAATATAATTCAATTGACTTGCATGATATGAACCGGAATGGGTTTCAATTTAATCTCGCCCCGAGTGGGGAATCGCAAACCAGCAAACGGTTTATGGAAGTAGCATACAATGAAACCCTTACCGATGTAAGGTTAACGAATATAAAAACAAATGAAGCAACGCATGTAAGTATTGACATAAACGGTGCGGCAGTAAAAGTAACAGTAAACGGCAAAGAAGTAATGCACGACGATAATGTATTGCCTGCCGGGAAAACTTTTAAACGATATGGTTGGTATTCCGGCAGTGAAAAAATTTACATCAGCAATATTTATGTAAAAAGCGGTACACCAGTAAAATAACCATATCTACATCTATTCAAATAATAAAAATATACAGATGAAACACATACTCGCTCTCCTTCTTATACTGCCTATAATGGCGGCGGCACAAAAAGATAAAAGCATGGAAGATGCCATGAAGAAAATGGAGGAGTTGAAAAAAAACATGACTCCCGAGCAAAGAGCCATGCTGGAAAAAATGGGGGTTGACAAAACCATGCAAACTGCCCAGAAAAATATGCAGCAGGCCAATGCTTCCGGTGTGGCCATGATGCCCATGGGCGATCCCAATAAAATCCCTGCTACGGTTTCTACATTAGCAATACCCGCAACCCCTGTCAGCAAAGAAAAACTGGTAGCTTATTTAAAACCCATTTTTTCACAAACAGAGGCGGCAATGAAGCCCGATAACGTAAAAGCCGTACAAAAGCTATTGGGCAAAGGCAAGCAAACCGGGCAATTTGCCATGTTCTATTGGGCCAATAATGAGCTAGACAAAGCATTGTACCTGCTTGAAAATGCCTGTATCACCGATCCTACCGACTATCTTTCGCTCAATAATCTTGGCGCCCTTCTCACCATTTCGGGGTATGCACATAAATCGTTGCCGCTGCTGTTATATACTCAAAAATTTGTACCCGGAAGCAGCACATTGCTTAATAATATCGGGCAGGCATATTTAAGTCTTGGTTATACAGACAAAGCCAAACAAAACCTGTTATTGTCCATAGGCAAAGACACTGCCAATGCCGAAGCTCAACGTTCCATGGCGCTTATAGCACGCCAGCAGGGCGATAATGCTGCCTGTGCCGGATATACCCAAAAAGCCATTCAAAACGGGGGAGTTACAACAGAACTGGTAACCCTGTTGCAGCAGGTAGCACCACAAACAGACCTGACCGGTTTAATCCGTCCCAGGTTCCAAAAATATTATAAAGACCATAGCATTACCAAGCGGTTTGTTGTGCCCGAGATCCCTTCGTCTTATGAAGAAGCAGTAAGTGCATATCCTGCGATCAATGCTTATTTTAAAAATCTTGATGCTACCATAGACGAAGCAAGAAAAACAGGCAGGGAATTTTCGAAGCAATACGAAAAGCAGGTCATGGATAACCAGACTAAGAGGATGGCACAAATACAGCAAACGATGGCCAATGCAGGAAAACCGGGATTTGCAAAATCTGTACAGGATATGAAAGCGTCACTCACCAACCCCTTTAGTGTGCAAGGCGCAATAATGCTGGCAGGTATCGACAATCCGCAATACAGCAAATCGTATTACAGCCGGATGAAAACAGAATCTGAAAACAGGCTGAAAAGTGAGAATGAATTGAAGCAGGCATTGAAAACGGAATTCGACAACAAGATAAATGCATTGGTAAAAGAACAGGGAAAACTGGACGGCGGTGAAGGAAAGAATGCCGAAAATGCCCGGCTGATGCAGATCGAAAAAGAACTATGTACATTAAGGCAGGAAAGACAGGCAAAATGGCTGAAAGAAATTGCCGGAATAAATAATCAATTCATCCAAAAAATAGAAGACCTGCTTAACCAGCGTTTACAGGAATATCTTTTCTGGAACACCATCGTGATGCAACCAATGCAGGACCCCACTCCGGTCAACTACCAGGCATACGTTGGCTACCTGACCGGCTTGAGAAGTTTTGCCTGGCCGCTTTTTCCTTTCAATGTGGATGGAGGGTTCTCCAAGCCCTGTGGAGATTATTTAAAAGAGGATAATAAAACAAGGGGAAAAATACAGGTATGGGAAAGAGAACATTGTGAATTGGATTTTGGAATTGATCTTATGGTAACCGGAGGAAAAATGGATTGCAATGGCTGGTCAGTCTATGCCGATTTTAAAGCAGGGTCATTTGCTTATGAGCGCAGCGTGGACCCTGTAACCTGGCAAACAACAGGTCATAGCATATCCGCCAAAGCAGGCAAGGAAAAAGAGTTTGAACTCACTAAAAATCTCAAAGGCTCTATAGGAGCTACTGTTGAAACCACCATCAAGTTTGACGGCAATATGAACCCGGTGGATCTGATAGTAAAAGGAGAAGCCGGTGCAGAGGTGAAAGAAACATTGACTTCAACTGAAAATAAATCAACAGGAGAGAAAGACGATGCTCCGTGGGGAGGCAAAGCAGGCATAACCCTGGGAGAGGTAGAAATAAGTGTGAAAGGCGGTTTCAATGCTGCCGGGCCTTCCATACCGTCATTGGGCAGCAGCTTTTTGAAATAAACGGGAGTATACAATGCCGGGCGGTGAAAATCTTTAACAGATAACCCGCCCGGTTTTAAGCTCAAATGGATTAAAAGACCATATCTACACTACAAAAAGTATTAACGCTGGCATTTTAATTTATAACTGCCTTTATCTTTCCCCAAAGTTCATTATCGAATCCCGACAATGCAAAACTTGGGTGTGCCGGATCAGAAGCATTGCCCATTCTTATCACTACCATCTTTTTACTGGGAATTACATAAATGCGCTGGTCGCTGGCACCCATCGCCGAATACATATCTGCAGGCGCATTAGGAACTAAATAGCCGGGAAATACGATCTGGCTGCCGGGAACCATATAACTGTTTTTCCCGTTCAGCCACCACAGGTAACCATAAGAAGGATTTATATTCTGCGATGTAGTGGTGCTTTCCATGAAATAAGGTTCATTGATCACCTCGGTGCTGTTCCAGTTTCCCTGGTTCAATGCCAACAGGCCGAACCTTGCCATACTTCTTGTAGTGCTGTGATAAATAGAGTAGACCGCGCCGAAATTCCAAAATCCATCCATCCCGATTTTGTCTTTCAATTTTTCATTGAAATACGTTTCAAACTCCTTTCCGCTTGCTTCACCAACTACATCCATTAATTTCTGGAAAACATTTCCATAAGCCCATCTTGTACCTGCATCAGCAACATAGGTCAGGTTAGGCTTTATTACCAATGGGCTGCTGTCATCAATTCCGGATGTCATCGTTAACAGATGCCTTACCGTTATCAGGTTTTCTTTGGCCAGCGGCATATTTGTCCATTCAGTGCCCAGGTAATCGGAGGCTTTATTATTAATATTAAGCAATCCCTCCTGCTGCGCTATCCCTGTTGTGGTTGCTACCAATGTTTTGCCTGCACTATTCCAGTCCCATTCGGAGGATGGGGTGTGACCGTCAAAATATTCTTCCATGGCAATTCTTCCGTTTACGAGTATCATAAATGATTTGGTATATTTCTGAGAGAGATATTCCTTTAAGGATTGGATGGCAGTTTGATTCCACCCCAATGCCGAGGGGGACACGGTTTCCCATGTTGTGCCTGAATTTGGTGGGAAATACATGGAAGAGGGAGGATTTGAAGGCTGCGGGTCCTCGTTTTTACTACAGCTTGTCAAAGCTGATAATGCGAGTAGGAATAGGCTTACTCTGATCATACTTTACGATTATTTTGAGCATAGACTTCTTGTTTTTCCAAAAGTTAAAAGAGATTAGCAAAATTTATGACCAGAACCTGCATGAAGCCGCCTGTTTTAGCCTCTTAAACCCATTGATCTTCTGCAAAAAATATTCTTGTAATTATATTTTTGGTGAGCATAGTCTGGATTTATTGAAGTATTATTACTCAAATTATACTTCCCAAGATGATAAGACTTACTTCCCTACTCTTCTTAACGCTTGTGGCCATAAGCAATATTAGCTGCAAGGCTCAAATTGCATCGTCAAGCCAAAGCACATCAGGCAAGCCGGGAATTATTACAGGCGCCGACCAGACTGAAAAATATTTGCCTTATCTAAAAGGAAAACGGGTTGGCCTGGTTGCCAATCAGAGTTCCCTGATTGGGGAAAAAAGCAGCGTAGACAGCCTGCTGAGCCTTGGAATCAAAATTGTAAAAGTGTTTGGCCCCGAGCATGGCTTTAGAGGAAATGCCAGTAATGGAGCTGTGGTGAGCGATGAGAAAGATGCAAAAACCGGCATTCCGATCATCTCTTTATATGGAAGAAACGAAAAACCAACAAAAGAGCAGCTGGCAGATATCGACCTTATGGTCTTTGATATCCAGGATGTGGGCTGCCGCTACTATACGAATATCAATACGCTTGAGCATGTGATGCAAGCCTGTGCGGAAAACAATAAAGAACTGCTGATCCTTGACAGGCCCAATCCTAACGGATATGTAGTGGACGGGCCGGTAATGACGGATGATAAATTCAAGTCGGCAATTGGGATACATTATATACCTATGACTCATGGCATGACAATAGGAGAATTTGCACAATACCTTAATGGCGAAGGGTATCTTAAGAAGCCATGCAAAATAAATATCATAAAGGTTGCCAATTACAATCATGATATGCCTTACGTATTGCCTATAAATCCATCGCCGAATTTAAATACACAGCAAGCTGTTATGCTTTTCCCGAGTTTATGCATGTTTGAAGGAACAGCCATCAATGAAGGCCGGGGAACCTATATGCCTTTTACTATTTTGGGAGCGCCGGCATTGAAGGGCAAGTATTCGTTTTCATATAAACCGGTAAGTATTCCCGGAATGAGTGAGAGGCCGAACCACAAAGATACTGTTTGTTATGGCCTCGATCTTCGCAACTACGATGTCAATAAGCTTCGGGAGAGCCGGCAAATTAATCTGGCATGGTTAATTGAATTATACAATGCTTATCCGGATAAGGCGAATTTCTTTACACCGGGAAGAGCGAACCAGGATATATCGGCTTTTGACCTGCGTATAGGTACTGATCAGTTAAGAAAACAGATCATAGCGGGAACGTCGGAAGCGGATATCAGAAAAAGCTGGGAACCGGGGTTGCAGAAGTTTAAGGCGATACGGGCGAAGTATCTTTTGTATCCGTGATTGGTTAATTGACCTTACACAAAGGCGGGGGATATTTCAACATATCTCGTGCCTGAAGGTCAATAACAAAAACAAAGAAACGCCAAACAGAGCCGCTACAAATATTTAGCTTAGATTATCTTTTCGATAGCAACTGCCGCATTCCTTTGTATCTATGCTAGAATATCAGAAAACTCTACCGATGGAAAATTTTAAAGAGCTGGAAAATTTTATAACTAAATTGCCAGGAGCAAGAACTTTGGTTGGCAAAGGACACGCTGAAGATGGATTATGGTGGATAAAATTTTCATTTGATATAGATCATCCTTTGGCCTGGAGGGTTGTTCAAGAATTAGGGCACGTAATCAATTATTTGTCCTTGAATGAACGTTTGCCTGCTGTTTTTTATCCCATTTCACCCCCTCCTTACATAAATGGCGGCCCTGACGAATTTTTATCATGGATAATTGAATCAAAAGATAAAGATTTTTCGCCCAAACTATTATTTGAATGGCTTGAAGGAAGGTTTCCTAATCCTGTAGATAATCCAGCAGAATGGGAAGTATAAATTTATGAATAATTTCAGACGATATTGGTTCCAATTCTTGACTTTAGTTACAGGCTATCCTATTGATGGCTTTAATTCAATGATTGCAAAAGGGGCGGGCTAAAAAAGACAGTAGTGAAAATGACGAAAGAAAAACGATACGAAATATTAACCTCTTTGCCGACTTATGGATCAATGTATGTTCCTGTAACAGGCGATGGAGAACCATTTTACTCCGAAGGGTTTGTTGTTCGTTTTTATAAAGCAGACGGTACTGAATGGATAGCAAACTTTCAACCAGGCTGGACAGAATTGAAACAAATAATAGAATGTAAGGCGACTCCAAACTTATTAGTTATAGCTTGTGGAACTTGTTACTCTATGAATCCTGAAAACACAAAACCTATTGAAGTATTTGGAGCTGATTATTCAGACATTTTTAAAGCCAGCAATGGAAGACTTGTCTTACAAGGCCAAACCGACCTGACAATCATCGAGCCAGACGGAACACATTGGGACACAGAAAGAATATCGTGGGATGGATTTGCTGAGATTAAAGTTGAAAATGATTTGGTATCGGGGCTTGCATATAACCCTATGCACGATGCAGACGAGTGGATTGAGTTTAAGTATGACCTTGGCACAAAAACTTTAACAGGAGGAAGTTATTATTCATCTAAAAATAAAAACCCTTGGTGGAAAATATGGTAATTAAAAGGTTTGCTTGCCTTTGTCGTGGGTAAAAGACATTTAGAGAACAACCTAATGGCTCATGTAACATCTGCCAAGTTCGCTTTTGGAAAGACGACCTAATTCAACCTGATGATCTGAACTATGAAGGCGGCACGAACTGAGTTTCATTAAAACAAGGACAAAAAATTATAGAATTTGGTGTTTGTGAAAGAAAATGATCAGAAACGTATAAAACCAATAAAAGACAGACAATGGGGCGAAAACTGAAATCATTAGAATGATAAGAAATACGGTGCATAACATCGGTTTGGCGATATGGTGAATTCGAACCGACACAAACCACTCCTTAATACAACTTTGACGGTTTAGGAATCAAAAAGAATGGAATTTATTCGAACCAAAAAGCTTTAAGTCCGACAACTTAAAGCTTTTTTAATTTCTGTCGGGATGACTGGATTCGAACCAGCGACCCCGTCGTCCCGAACGACGTGCGCTACCGGGCTGCGCTACATCCCGAATTCCCCGGAAAGAGTCCTCAAAAATAACAGATTTTTCTCCATAAAAAGATTTTATACCCACCTCCTCTCTTCCAGAATATTTGATTTTCGCAACCTCTTGTTTCTTTTTTGCTATCCCTCCTCTTCTCCTTCGCCTTAATTTTGTAGCCCCAACCCAAATAAAAAACCCCAAATATGAACACACAAAAACGCAAACTCGGAAATAGCGGCCCCAAAGTCTCTGCTTTGGGTCTTGGCTGCATGGGTATGAGCTATGCCTATGGCCCCGTTCCCGATAAAAAAGAGATGATCTCGCTTATACGGTCTGCCATAGAACGGGGCATTAACTTTTTTGATACCGCCGAAGTTTATGGGCCCTTTACAAATGAAGAACTGGTAGGTGAAGCCCTTGCTCCTCTCCGCAATGAAGTTGTGATCGCTACCAAATTCGGCTTTAAGCCTGCTGCCGATGGCAAATGGTCTGGTCTCGACAGCCGGCCTGCCCATATCAAAGAAGTGGTGAACGCTTCTTTAAAACGGCTTAAGACCGATGTGATCGATCTGCTGTACCAGCACCGTGTAGATCCTGATATTCCTATTGAAGATGTGGCAGGCACTGTAAGAGATCTCATACAGCAAGGAAAGGTTAAATACTTCGGACTTTCAGAAGCCGGCGCAGAAACCATCCGGAAAGCACATGCAGTGCAACCCGTGACTGCCCTGCAAAGCGAATACTCGCTTTGGTGGAGAACACCCGAAGAAAATATCATTCCCACACTGGAAGAACTGGGAATTGGCTTTGTTCCGTTCAGTCCGTTAGGCAGAGGTTTTCTTACAGGTAAGATTGATGAGAAAACGACGTTCGACAGTACCGATTTCCGCAATACCCTTCCCCGTTTTTCGCCGGAAGCGCGCAAAGCTAACCAGGCACTGATCGGGTTGATCGGCGATATTGCCAAAAGCAAAAATGCAACACCCGCACAGATCGCACTGGCATGGCTGCTGGCTCAAAAACCATGGATCGTTCCGATCCCCGGTACTACTAAACTGAGCCGCCTGGAAGAAAATATCGGCGCTGTCAGTATTGAACTGACGCCAGAAAATCTTCAGGAAATTAATAATGCTGCCTCAAGTATTACGATACAGGGAAACAGGTATCCTGAACAGTTGTCAAAACTGGTAGGAAAATAAAATGTTGATACGTAAAAAGATTGCAATAATGTAGAGCCCGGCAGACCATACGACCGACCGGAGTTTTGCCGATATTTGCACCGGCTATGTTGATTTAAGCTGGCCTTATATATTCATGTCGATCAAACAAGCAATTGTTCTCGCCGGTGGCCTCGGCACCCGTCTCCGTGAAGCAGTCCCCGACCTGCCTAAATGCATGGCACCCGTCGCCGGCCGGCCTTTTCTTTATCATGTGATCAATTACCTGCGCAGGCAGGGCATCACTTCCTTTATCTTTTCCCTGGGATATAAGCATGACGTAATTGAACAATACCTGAAAGATGAGTTCCATACGCTGGACTATCAATGCGTGATCGAAACAGAGCCGCTGGGAACAGGTGGGGCCATCCAGCTGTCATGCCGCCATGCCAGCGAAAAACAGGTGCTGGTGACAAATGGTGACACTCTTTTTAAAATTAACCTCGCAGAACTGGATTCTTTTCATAAAGCACAGGACGCTGATTGCACCCTTGCCCTAAAGCCAATGAAAGAGTTTGACCGCTATGGAATGGTAGAAATAAATAAAAAAGGTATCGTAGAAAGTTTCAGGGAAAAACAGTTCTACACTGAAGGACTGATCAATGGCGGCATATATCTTTTGAATGTCGAACGTTTTCTTGCCCATTCATATCCGCTGAAATTTTCTTTTGAAAAGGATTACCTGGAAAAACAGGTGGAACAGGGAACTTTGTCAGCACAGGCACAGAACGGGTACTTTATTGATATCGGTATCCCTGATGATTATAACAAAGCCCAGTCTGATCTGAAAACCCCACCGCTCCATCTCGATGCCATCGATAAAAGTTGGACGCTTTTTCTTGATCGCGATGGTGTAATCAATGAAGACAAGCCAGGCAGTTATATTTTCAGTCCCGAAGAATTCATCTTCATGGATGGTGCCCCGGCCCTGTTCAAAAAACTGGCAAAGGCATTCCGGCATATTATCGTTGCCACCAATCAACGCGGTGTGGGCCGCGGGTTGATGACGGAAGAAACGCTGTCGGTCATCCATCAGAAAATGGTCAGCGCTGTCAGGGATGCAGGCGGCGATATTGATGCTGTTTATTATGCCACATCCATTCACAACAACGATATACAGCGCAAACCCAATCCTGGTATGGCTTTGCAGGCAAGAAAAGATTTTCCTGATATTGACTTCAGCCGTTCTATCATGATCGGTAATAACATAAGTGATATGCAGTTTGGCAGAAGCGCAGGCATGTACACTGTTTTCCTGACTACCACCAACAAGGAAATACGCCTTCCCCATCCCGATATAGACCTCATCTTTAGCTCATTACACGATTTTGTCAAAGCTTTATGAGAAGCCATGAAATTTAATGCTGGTTTCGTCGTTATCACCGGGCCGGGCAAGCCCGTTTTAATACTGTAATTTTGCGATCATGAATAAAATAGCTGTGAAACTCGGATTATTGCTGCTCCTGTCGTACTCGAGCCAGGCGCAATTGATCAGCGCCGGCGACAAAAGAAAACTAAGGGAAAAAGAAGATACCCTGAAGGAATATGCAATGTACATGATCACCGATACCACTACGGCCGACCGTATGATATCCGACAGCATTTTTACCCGCACCCTGGTAAGGGCTTTACAGATAAAGAACTCTTTTTATTACCCTTTTGATTCCGTACAAGGCATCTCCCGCCTTTATGCGCCAGACTCAAGTTTCCGCATTTTCACCTGGAATATGCAGTTTGATGATTATTACTGCCGCCAGAAAGGTGCTATCCAGATGAGAACAAAAGACGGCTCCCTCAAGTTGCTGCCCTTGCGCGATGTATCTGAGTTTACCGACAAAGCAGAAGACTCTGCCCGTTCCCGCAGCAACTGGATCGGCGCGATCTATTATAATATTATCAAAACACAATACAACAACAGGAACTATTACACCCTTTTTGGCATTGATTACAATACAGTGATGAGCACAAAAAAATGGGTGGAAGTGATGTACTTCGACCAAAAAGGCGAACCGGTTTTTGGCGGCCCTTTCTTTAGTTATGCGCAGGACAGTATACCTAAGCCTACAGCTTACCGCTTCAGCCTGGAATTCAAAAAAGACACCCGTGTTTTACTGAACTATATCAGCGATCTCGGTGTGATACTCTCCGATCATTTGATCTCCGAAACAGACGAACCCGATCATAAATGGACTTATATCCCCGATGGCGACAATGAAGCCTTTAAATGGGAAGGAGGAAAATGGGTGCATATTGATAAAGCATTTGACTATAAGGTTGACATGCGCGGCATAGACCCCTACCTGGGCAACCCACCTGTAGAAGATCCATTGCTTGATAAAAATGGCAATACCAACCAGAAAAAACTGGAAGAGAAATCAGAAAAGAATAAGGCAAAAGAAAAACCGAAAACAGGAAATAATGGTGATTAAAATTCCTTAACATATCATTTATCCTGCTATCTATGATAAATCTGCCCTGTTGAAATTATCTTTGCACGGAATCACCATGCGGCAATTTCTCCGACATACTGTTTTATGGCTTATTGCGCTGTCGATATTGAACACCAGTATTGACTTTGTTGACACTGACCGCGGGTCCGCTACCTCCTCTTCGTCAACAGATACAGAATACAACGAGATCGAAAGTATCGCAGAGTTTTTACTGGATGAAACCACAGACCAAACGCTTCCCGATCAGAAAGGGAACGATGAACAGGGACTGTTGAAAAAATCCGTCGCCTTTGATTTCTCCCTGCCGGAAAAGAAAATAAAGATCATTAATGATCCAACCGGGGCAGGCAGCAAAAGCCTGAATGGAGAGCAAAACCAATCCCATCTGCCTGCTGGTTTCACCGCCCTGTTTACTCCCCCTCCCGATAGAGCCTGATACGATAGCTGCTTCAGCTAAAGTTTACACCAACCAAACCGGTTTAACAGATTAAGGGCATTGCCCCTATACACGCATGCCTGCTCCTTTCCAGGAAGGGCGGCCCCATTGTATAGACACTTCAATATTTTTCTGATGAAAAAATACCTATCGGTGATCCCGGCCATTGTGCTGTGCTCATCACTATCGGCTCAAAATACAGATACATTACACGTTTCATTGGAACAGGCAGAACAACTATTCCTTCAAAAAAACCTGCTGCTGCTCTCGCAACGCTACCAGGTAGATGCAGCTAAGGCCAATGAAATACAACAGAAACTTTATAATAATCCTACCATTTCAGCGGAATTGGCCGCTTATGGCGACAATCATAAATGGTTTGATATAGGCAATAAAGGCCAGAAAACGTTTGGAATTGACCAGGTGATATCACTTGCTGCCAAACGTAATAAACGGGTATTGCTGGCAAGGGAACAAACCGCACAGGCCAATTTTGCTTTTTTTGAATTGCTCCGTTCCCTTAAATATGAACTGCGGCAAAATTTCTATATAGTCGCTTACGCGGAAGAACTCATAACCCAGTATAATGAACAAATGCGGCAACTGCAGCAGATCATCAATGCTTATGATGTGCAAGCAGCCAAAGGAAACGTGCCATTGAAAGATGCTGTGAGATTGAAGGGTGAATACATTCAGCTGAGTGCCGACCGGAATGCAGTAGTGATAGATGCCATCACCGCCCGGCAAACACTTCAATTACTGATGGACACTACCGCTTTTGTTTCCCCCAACAAAATAAGCCTGGAATCAAAGCCCCTGCCCGATCTCGCCACACTTACCAGCATTGCACGCCAAAACCGTTCCGATCTGCAAATACAGCAGAGCCAGTTGAAGCAGGAACAATTGAACTATAACTACCAGCGTGCGCTGGCTACGCCGGATCTTACGGTTGGAGCAGGATATGACCAGAACGGAAGCTATGTAAGCAACCTGTATTCTGTCCGCGCTGCTATTGACCTGCCTTTGTTCAACCGGAACCAGGGCAATATCAAAGCTGCAAAAGCGCAGATCAAATCCGCAGAGCTTGCACTTGATTATAAGCAGAACGAAGTGGATAGAGAAGTAACAGGCAGCGTGGTGCGGCTGGCAGAAGCGGAGAAAGAATACAAGGCTTCAGAACAAAGCTTTAATAAAGATTTCCCGGAGATGAACCGCAGCATGATCGAAAACTTCAATAAAGGAAATATCTCCCTGTTGGAGTTTGTTGATTTTTTTGAAAACTACAATGTGGCGATCCGGCAATTGAACCAATTACATAAACAAAGAAGGCTGGCCTGGGAAGACCTGGAATATACACTTGGCGCCCGCCTTTGATCTTCATCACCTATTTATATAAATAATACAGCTCATGAAATCCTTTATAATATCACTCTGCAGCCTTCTGCTGGCTGTACTGATCACGGCTTGCAACCATCAGTCCAACAAAGAAACGGCAGAAGGAAAATTCGTTTTAACAGATACAATGCTCAACCGGATCAGCATTGATACAGCATTGACAAGACCGGTTGTGAATGAACTCCGCTTTTCCGGTAAAATCACGCCGGAAGACAATAAGATGGCCAATATTTTTCCCATTGTTGCAGGTTATGTAACAAAACTGAATGTATCACTCGGTGATTATGTGAAAAAGGGCCAGGTGCTGGCGATTATCCGCAGTACGGATGTGGCCGATTTTGAAAAGCAACGCCGCGATGCAGAAACCGACCTGGTAGTGGCGAAGAAAAACCTGAAAGCCGCACAGGAATTGAATGAATCCAAATTGAATACAGACAGGGATGTGGCAGCAGCGCAAAAAGAAGTGGAATCTTCAGAAGCTGAACTGAACCGGGTAAACGAGGTATTTAATATCTATCATGTAGATAAAGGTTCCTACTATAATGTGGTGGCACCTATCAGCGGTTTCATCACGGATAAGAAGATCAACCCTGATATGCAATTACCTGCTGGGCTGAGCGAAAGCATTTTCACCATTGCCCAGATAGATGAAGTGTTCGTAACAGCCAATGTATACGAAACCGATATTGCCAGGTTGCAATTGAATATGCCTGCAGAAGTGGAACTGCTTAGCTATCCCGGGAAAAAGTTTTCCGGTAAAATAGATAAGATCCTGAATGTGCTGGACCCTGATACCAAAACCCTCAAGATCCGTATCCGCTTACCTAATCCCGGTTATGCCCTCAAGCCTGAAATGGCAGCAACTGTCTTTATCCGTTATGAAGATGGTCTGAATCTGCCTTCGATCCCTGCGGAAGCTGTAGTGTTTGATAAAAGCAAGAACTACCTGATGATCTTTCACAGAAAGGACAGTATTGAGACCCGTGCTGTGGAGCCGCTGAAAACCACTGCCGGCAATACCTATGTGCTGGCCGGTTTACAGCCGGGTGAAAGGGTGATCGTCAGGAATGCATTGCTGGTATATGATGCGCTGAACGATTAAACAGCATACGATGAATGGAATTATCAAACATACACGGGTGCGGTAACAGTGCCCTAAAAATATTTACATGAACAAGTTTATCCGAAATATTGTAGCGTTTTCGCTCAAGAACAAATTCTTCACCTTCTTCATGACCGGGGTGTTGATCATAGCGGG
>DATAJQ010000246.1:0-3535 GCA_036262095.1 Chitinophagaceae bacterium
GGCCGCTTCCAACTCGGCCAAATCGATAAGGCCATTCTCTTTTACATTGAGATAACTCACTTCTCCTCCCAATTTCTCGATATGCTTGCAGGAGTCCAGCACTGCTTTATGCTCAATATTGCAGGTAATGATATGGTTCCCCTTACCTGCATACATTTCAAATACCCCTTTTAATGCCAGGTTATCCGATTCAGTGGCTCCTGAAGTAAAAATGATTTCCCCGTGTTCTGCCCCGATCAGTTTAGCCACCTGCTCTCTTGCACATTTCACAGCTTCTTCGGCCTGCCACCCAAAAGCATGGCTTCGGCTTGCAGCATTACCAAAGGCACTGTTGAAAAAAGGCAACATTGCTTCCACTACCCTCGGATCACAGGGAGTAGTGGAGTTATGATCAAGATATATGGGAAGATTTGTTACCATACGATCAGCCAAACGGGCCTCTATTGAAACACAAAATTAGCCAAATGGTTCTACTAAAACCGGGGCAGCCAAAAGATGATCATAACAAACCATTCCAATCCAACTTCCCAATCATCTAAAAACCAACTCCTTAATACCCCGCCCTTTCTAATCACCATCTTCTCAGACCTATCGGTTAGTAAGTCAATATCTTTGCCTTCTATCATCTACTTATGCGGAAAATCGAACACATCGGCATCGCTGTTAATAGTCTCGCCAATTCAGTGCCATTATTTGAAAAACTGCTGGGCACCTCCTGCTATAAAACTGAGAGCGTGGAAGGGGAAAGAGTGAACACCGCTTTTTTCCGCACAGGGGAAAATAAAATCGAACTATTAGAAAGCATGGACCCAGACGGTGTGATCGCCCGCTTCATTGAAAAAAAAGGAGAAGGCATTCACCATATCGCTTTTGATGTCGAAGACATAGAAGCAGAAATGAAACGATTAAAAGCAGAGGGTTTTGTATTATTAAATGAAACACCCAAGCAAGGAGCAGATAATAAGTTGGTGTGTTTTCTTCATCCGAAACATACGAATGGAGTACTGATCGAACTCTGTAGTACGAATGGCGCGAATGGACTCTAATAAAGAAGAGTCTTTTATGTAGCCGCGAATGGCGCAAATAGCGTCTTATTAAAGAGAAACTCTAACCACCAAGATCATTGGCGATTTTTCTTTTATCACGTCACTCGTATTAATCAGGAAAAATTTCTACTGTAGGAAACTATTCGCCCCATTCGTGGCTATTAAGAAAACTTTTTACTGTAGGAGATTATTCGCGTCATTCGTATTAACCAGGGTGTCGGAGTTGATAATACCCAGTTTCTCCACTGCAGCCTGTGCCGCTATCTGTGAAGCATCTTTTTTATTGAAAGCGCGGCCTTCGGCAATGGATTTGCCATCTATTACGGCAGCGATCGTGAAGAGGCGGCGGCCATTTTCCAGTTTTTCATTGAGGGTCTCAAACTCCAGCACACGACCATTTTTATTGGCCCAGCCATAGAGTTTGTTCTTATGGTTGATCTCAAGGATCTCCAGGTCGTCCATGAACATGTGGGGCTGAATGATATGTTCCAGTACCCATTTGGAAGTTTTTTTATAGCCCATATCAAGATAGATGGCACCGACCAGGGCTTCCAGGGTATTACCGAATATCTGGCTCACTTTCAGTGAGCCGTCCATTTTGTTGTAAAGGGTGACTTTTTTTAACCCCATGCGGGTAGCGATGTCATTCAGTTGCTGGCGGTTGACCATTTTGCTGCGCATTTCGGTCAAAAAGCCTTCTTCGCGGTAGGGGTAACGTTTGAAAAGATAATCTGCTATTAAAGCGCTGAGTATTGCATCTCCCAGATATTCAAGGCGCTCATTGTTCTCATCTGCTCCTTCACGAACGGAGCGATGGGTAAGAGCTGTCTTATACAAGGAGATAGTTTTGGGTTCAAAGCCTAAAATATTTTTAAGCTCCTTTTTAAAGGACGAACCAGAGTGCTTCTTAAAAAGGTTAGTCAGAAAATCCACGGAAATCAAGCTACGAAAAAAAATTAAAACCGTTTAAGGTCAACAAAATAAAAGGAGCGTTCCTCTCAATTTCTTATCCCAGGTCAATATCCGGACCCGGCTGCCCGAACGCATTGCCTTTAATTTAACACGCCTAAGGTACTGAAATTACAGGATAAGCGAAGTTGTAAGACCAGACCGGTTTAATCCTTGTATTTCTTGACGATCACGCAGGCATTATGGCCACCGAAGCCAAAAGTGTTGCTGAGTGCTGCATTTACAGGACGTTGCTGTGCCTTATTGAAAGTGAAATTCAATTTGGGGTCCAGTTCAGGGTCGTCCGTAAAATGATTGATGGTAGGTGGAACGATATCCGTTCTCACGGCCTGTATACAGGCAATGGCTTCAATCACCCCGGCCGCACCCAGGCAATGGCCTGTCATGCTCTTGGTAGCGCTGATATTCAGTTTATAGGCATGGTCTCCAAACACGTCGAGTATTGCCTTCACTTCAGCGATATCTCCCAGAGGCGTGGAAGTGCCGTGGGTATTGATGTAATCAATGTCTTCCGCTTTCATGCCTGCATCGGCCAGTGAAGCGAGCATTACATTTTTCGCACCCAATCCTTCCGGATGAGGGGCTGTGATATGGTGTGCATCTGCTGTAGCGCCGCCGCCTACTACTTCGCAGTAGATCTTGGCTCCACGGGCTTTTGCATGTTCCAGTTCTTCAAGAATGAGTACGCCTGCCGCTTCTCCCATTACAAAGCCATCACGGTCCTTATCATAAGGGCGGCTGGCTGTTTTGGGATCATCATTGCGTTCGCTCATTGCCTTCATGGCATTAAAACCGCCAACACCGGCTTCACTGATCACGGCTTCACTTCCACCGGTAACAATGATATCGGCTTTGCCGATACGAAGCAGGGTAAGGGCGTCAATAATGGCATTGGTGCTGCTGGCGCAGGCGCTTACCACGGCATAGTTGGGGCCGCGGAGGTTATGGCGCATGCTGATCTGGCCGGCAGCAATGTCGAGGATCATCTTGGGAATAAAGAAAGGGTTGAAACGGGGAGTGCCGTCACCTTTTGCAAAATCAGTTACCTCATTCTGGAAAGTGATCAATCCGCCGATGCCGCTGCCAAGCACCACACCGATACGATCGGGGTTGATATTGTCTTTGGTCAAACCCGCATCTGCCATTGCCTGATCGCTGGCTACAAGTGCGAATTGGGTGAAGCGGTCAATTTTCCTAGCTTCTTTTTTATCGAGAAACTGTGTAGGGTCAAAGTTCTTGACCTCGCAGGCAAATTTGGTACGGAACTTACTGGCATCAAAGAGAGTGATCATATCAGCTCCTGATACACCATTGATCAATCCATTCCAATATTCATCTACTGAATTGCCCAGTGGCGTCAAAGCCCCCATGCCGGTAACAACTACCCTTTTATATTCCATATAGCCTGGTTTCTTGTATTAGTTTATTCCAGAGAAAAAACCGCCTTCGCTGCAGTCACAGTCAGAAGGCGGAGTCTTTTATTCCCGTCCGCCGGCGGCGGACAATTCCATTCCATTTTT
>DATAJQ010000247.1:0-53041 GCA_036262095.1 Chitinophagaceae bacterium
TCAGGAGGCCTAAAGTATAGCCATGAAAAACAAAACTTTTATGCTGAGTTCAGGGTTGTCTGAACTAAAGCTAAAGAATTATTTTTTCTTTTCGTATTTCTTCTTGAATTTATCTATACGTCCTGCTGTGTCTACCAGTACATTTTTACCGGTAAAGAAGGGGTGGGATGTGCTGGAGATCTCCAGTTTGATCAGGGGATATTCGTTCCCGTCTTCCCATTTCACCGTTTCTTTTGACCCTGCAGTAGAACGGCTAAGGAATGAATGACCATTGCTCATGTCTTTGAAAACAACCAACCGGTAGCTGGAGGGATGGATACCTTTTTTCATAACTAAATGATTTTTAAGGCCGCACGGATTTTGCCGTACTGATGAAGTAAAAAATTTAAGTGGGCAAAGGTAGGCAGGCAGTATGGGATTGCCAAATCTAATTGGAGAAGAATCGTTGACCGAATGCTATACGCTGAAAAACTGCCGACCGGTCAACGGTCAACGAACAACGGTCAAAGTTACACAAATAAAAAAGCACCAAGTTTGTTGATAATCAAGCTTTCGCCCGCTTATTAACTTACCCGATGCTTTTCGAAACTGCTTCCATCCTTTTACAGATTTCTGCAATTCCAGTTGCATTCTTTCTGTTTCCAGATTTCCTGCAACGATTGTTCTTTAAAGATAGCTTACCACTACCCCCTTTTCCAAATTTTTTGACCTTTGAATATGCACCTGTTCTGCACCTGGTTATCCACCTGAAACCTCCTTCCAGCAAGGGTTATGCACAGTTTATGAACGCATATTCTCATATTGCAGGGGCACTCCCAGGTCCCAGGTCTTTGATGCCTGGATCACGGTCTGCAGATCATCGATCTTTTTGCCGGTTACCCTTACCAGGTCATCATTGATGGACGCCTGCACTTTAAGGCCTGCATCCTTGATCAGCTTCACGATCTTTTTGGCATCTTCCTGCCTCAGGCCATTGCGCACCTGCACTTCTTTTTTCCAGACCTTACCGCTTTGCGCACCTTCCTTTGAAAGGTCAAATGCCTCCGGCGCTATTCCCTGCTTATGGGCGCGGCTGATCAGCACATCCATCAACTGGCGCATTTTCATATCATCATCAGTTTCAATATTGAGCTTGTACTCCTTTTTATTGAGATCGATCACCACATGGCTTCCTTTAAAATCGAAACGGTTGGTTATTTCCTTTGTAACAACATTCACAGCATTATCCAATGCCTGTGCGTCTACTTTGCTTACAATATCAAATGAAGGCATAGCAAACAGGTTTTTAAAGTGAATAATTAAATTGGCTCAATTGTATCATACAAGATACTAAGCAAGACCCGGGCATGCAAAAATAAAAAGTCCTCCCAAGAAAAGGAGGACGGTAAGTACACATGAGAAAACTTATTATAAATAATGTCTTGGATATTGATCAATTGTTGCACAAATTTCACTAATGCACCACAAAAAAAACACCTGAAAATGACAAGCCCGGAAGATAAAAGGTTAAAGGGCGATTATGCGGTATAAACGAAGTCATTCGTCTTTAGCCGAAAGCCGGGAGTATGGATTTTCTGAATACGTTAACATATTTTGCGATGTTAAAGAACCGTATAAATTTAAGTAAGCTTCATACTCCCAACTTTCGACTAAAGACTCATGACTAATTTCCCCCACCCGTTTTCACCCTGTTCTGCTCATCATCCGCACCACCTGTTTTTCTGCGGGCAGGCGCGATATTCTTTTTACCAAAACGGTAGCTGAAGCTAAGATTGAACTGGCGGCTGTCGCGGCGGCTGCTGATATCAACATTGATGTCGCTGTATTTGGCATAACCGCTGAACTGCTGTGTCCACAGGATATCACGTACGCCCAGTTTCAGCGTTCCTTTTTTATCGAACAGCTGTTTGGTAATAGCAGCGTTCATTGCGCCCATATCATTCGCTACCAGGATACCTTCAGCGGCTTTGCTACGGTACCAGCCACTCAACTCAGCGTTCCAGCCCTTGCCAAGGATGAAAGTGTTGGTCATATTACCGAGGAAACTGGTAAACTTCACTTTTACAGGGTCATTGTTATAAAGGCCTGAGTAGTCGTTATGGAATACATTGGTGTAGATATTTGCGCTCCACCATTTTGTGATCGGCACATTCGCCATCAGAGAAATCCCCCACTGCTTCATGCTGCTGAAATTGTCTTTGGTCTGGTAAGTGATATTCTTCTCGGTGTTCTGTTTCAGCAGATCGGTAATGATATCAGTAGTATTGGTATAGTTGATGGTTGTTGTAAGGAACCTGTTATAAGTATGGCTGAACTCAAAGTTGTTGGTGAACTGTGGCTGCAGGTAAGGATTACCCTGTCCGTATGTCAATGAATCCAGGAAGAAAATGAAGGGGTTCAGATCATCATAATCAGGACGGGAGATCCGGCGGCTATAGCTCAGGTTGAACTGGTTCTTTTCGTTCATATTATAGCCTGCACCAATATTGGGGAACAGGTTGGTGTAATTCCGTTTGAAAGAAGAGTCGTTGCTGATCTGATGTCCTTTGGCGATCGTATTCTCCATGCGCAATCCTGCAGTCAGTTCCCATTTTTTAATGGAACGGGAAAGGATGGCATAAGCTGCATTGATGTTCTCATCATAAATGAAGTGGTTGTTACGGTCAACTGCTTCCAAACCATTACGCAGGTAATTCACTTTATTGTCAGTTTTTACCACGCTTGTTTTCGCACCTGCTTCCAGCCTGAGGCCGTTTTTGAAAGGATGTACATAATCTACTTTGGCGCTGTATATCCTGATATCAGAAGGGATATTACCGGTCAGGAGCACATCAGGAGCATCCTGGTTGTTATTACTGTCGAAGCTTTTGGTAGTAAGACCGGTTCTGTTTTTGTTGTTGTAGTAAGCATAATCAAGGTCAGCACTGATCTCACGGCCGGTTGAATCGAACGTGTGTTTATAGTTGAAGTTGGTGGTAAGATTGGATGATTTGCGATTGTTGTTCGCTATTGACTCCAGTTTATTGGTGATCAGCCCGGTATTGTTGCGGATATTGGTCAGGCTGTAAGGATCTTCGTCATTGTTGTTAAAGCTTCCGTTCACCACTATGCCTGCCACATCTTTTTTAGAGAAGTAATAATCCACACCAGCTTTTACATTATGGTAAGCACCTTTAAAATGAGGTCTTGAATTCTGGTCAATCGTGCGCAGGATAGTCACTTTATCTGCATCGTACATTCTGCGATCGATCAGCAGCCTGTTATATCCTTCGTATGTTCCACCATTGTAACCACCAAATATGTTGAGTTTATTATTACGGTAGTTAAGGTTTACGCCACCATTGATGCGGCCATACTGACCCTGTGTGTAACCCAGGTTGGCATTACCGTTCATTCCTTTCACAATACCCTTTTTGGTTTTGATATTGATAATACCTGAATTGCCTGATGCATCATATTTAGCAGGTGGATTGGTCATGATCTCGATCTGGTCAAGGCTGGTGCTTTGCATGTTTTTCAGCAAAGCAGTGAGGTCGGCACCACTCATATAAGTGGGCTTGCCATCGATCAGGATCAGGACGCCCTGCTTTCCTTTTACGCTGATATTACCATCATTGTCAACAGTAACGCCGGGTGATTTTTCCAGCAGCTCCAGCGCATTCAGGCCGACATTGGTAGGAGAAGCATCCACATTCACCACCATTTTACCAGGTTTTTGCTCAATAGCAGGTTTTTTGGCAGTAACGGTCACCCCGCTTATTGCCTGGGCCTGAGGCACCAGTTCAATGGTCTTCACCACCGTATTGGAAGCGGCGGCAACCGCTACCACTTCAGAAAAACCCTTGTCGTGGCCTACCGCAGAAATGGCTACGATATAGCGTCCTTCCGGCACATTCTCAAATTCATATTTGCCTGTTTTATCGGCCACGCTCATTTTCACAACGGCTGAATCGCTGGCTTTCAGCAGGGTAATAGTTGCAGATTCAATGGTTTTGGTACTGCCATCAATTACAGTACCGCTGATCTTGCCGGTTTTAACCTGGGCATAACTGGCTAAGGATAAGGTTGTTAAAGCCAGAATCAGTAAGGATAAAAGTTTTCTCATCACAATGGTTTTATATAATTAGTACTTGTTGTTAATTATTACAGTCCAAAGGTAGGTACTTTGCAATACCAAGAACATTGTTTTAAATCGAACGGCACTAATCAGTGATAAACGGCCGCCTTAAAAACTGTTTCAGATGGGACGCAGAGAGATGAGCCTGGTTACAGTCAGGGAGTTTTTTGGGATGAGGGGAAGATGACAAGGATGGAAGGAAATGGTTCCCATTTCCTGGTCGGGAGTCTTTAGCCGGGAGTCGATAGCCCACTGTTTTCAGTATCACAAACTGGTCTGGGAAAATTAGCCGGTGTTATGCACTAAGATCGACGTAGCCTCAACATTGAGGAGACTTAGGCGACTCCCGGCTAAAGACTCCGACTCTGTTACAGCCCAAACTCTGCCTTTATATCTTCATAATACGTCCTCCCTGAAGTAAGCCTGCTGCCGCCCTTATCTTCCATGATAAAAAGATAGCGACCGTTGAAATGCCGGTGCATTTCTTTGATCCTGTCCTTATTAATAAGATAGGATTTCTGGATGCGGAAAAAACGGGAAGGCAGTTTTTCGGCGAGAGCAGTGAGGGTTAGATCTGTCAGATGCTTTTGCCCGTCTGTGGTGTAGATATATACATATTTGTCCTGCGCTTCGAGATACACGATCTGTTCATACCGCAGCAGGATGATGCGGTCGCCTGTGCGGATAGATAGTGCAGTGGCCTGCTTTGGCGCCTGTATCTGCCGGATGATCTCCTGCAGGCCGGGAACATCTATCACTGTGTTGAGCCGGCCAAAGCGCTTTAGTTTCTCCATGCTTTGCTCCAGCCTTTCTTCTTTGATCGGCTTCAGCAGGTAGTCGATGGAAAAAGTTTCAAATGCCTTGATCGCATATTGCTCATAAGCTGTGGTAAAAATGATATTGGGTTTATGGCTCAATCTTTCGATCACTTCAAAACCGGTGAGATCGGGCATCTGGATGTCGAGAAAAATAAGATCAGGCTGCAAAGCTTCTATCTGGGTGATCGCCTCCTCGCCGGTGCCGGCCTCGGCCACCACCTGCACCAGCCCTGCATGCTCCAGCAGCAGGTTTCTCATCAGTCTGCGGGCGGCTGGTTCATCATCAATCAGTATAGCTCTAAATACCTGGCTCATTTTTCATTAGTTTTTTAATATAAACAGACACTTCTTTCCGGGGCTGATTACTGAAATGGATCTCATAATTGTCCGGGAAAAGAAGATCGAGCTTATCATACACACTTTTTACACCATACCCCGGCTTTAATTCACCAGGAAACAAAGGACCATTATCTGAAATATGGATTGCCAGCGCGTTTTGCTCCATCCGGATATCAAGGCTTATCTCCGTTAACCTGCCGGTCGCTTTCAATCCATGTTTTACAGCGTTCTCCATTAGCGGTTGCAACACGAAACGGGGCAGCAGGTAATGTGTTACTTCGTCCTCCGCTTTTATGGTGTAGGTCAATTGGTCCTCGAAACGGATCTTTTCTATCTGCAGATACACTTCTGCCATTTCCACTTCTTCGCGTACTGTAGAAAAATTATTATTGCTGTAATTAATGCTGTAACGGAACAGATCTGCAAGTGCAACGGTCATTCCCCTGGCTTTTTTTCCGTCGGTAATGGAAAGATCAGCAATGGAGTTGAGCGCATTATAAAGAAAATGCGGGTTCACTTTTGAATGAAGGGCATCCAGTTCCGCTTTTGTTTTCAGCTCCCGCAGCCGGCTTAGTTCCAGTTCCTTTTCATCAAATTTCCTCTTCCGTTCCAGGTCAAGATAGCTCATCAGGATATATACCAGCCCGATAGCAGTGGCCATGTAGATGCTTGATAAAATAGAAAACCCAAGGTATTCTTTGTCGTCGCTGTTGAATACGTTTTTTACCATAAGGCTCACTCCCACACAAGAGATGATCAGTGTAAATAGTACCAGTATTTTCCGTTTTGCGAATGATAACCGGTCGAGGAAACGATGCTCCGCCACCAGCCAAACGAGATTAAAAACGATCAGTGTGTTGCAGGTAACCACAATCATCTGGCCCAGTAAAGCCGTTGTCCATCCATATTTCCTTACAGTATAAAAATATTCCCCGTTCATGGGTGTAGTGGCCACCACAAGACTGAAAGTGATCAGCCATACCAGCACATTCCGCCTGATCCATTCATTCCGGATAATATTCTTAAAAATGCTTTTGAAATTGGCCAGCAGGTATAGGCCCAGCAATGCAAACAGGATACAGGAACCGATCAGGATAGCATATTCAACTATGGTGGGACTTTTCATGTGTATTGCCAAATTATGAAATCAATATTACCTGAAGGCTTCGGCTTCGCCAACTGTTTATTTTGAGGGGCGAACTGATTATATTGCAAGTAAATTAATGACAATGCTGATCGATTACAGGTCCGATACCGTTACCAGGCCCACACCGGCCATGCTTGAAGCCATGATGAAAGCTCCCGTAGGCGATGATGTGTTTGGCGAAGATCCATCCATTAACCAACTGGAATCCCTTACTGCCTCCATGTTCGGAATGGAAGCAGGGATTTTTTGTCCTTCAGGTACTATGACCAATCAGATCGCTATTAAATGCCATACCCAACCCGGCGATGAAGTGATCTGCGATGAAAGCTCTCATATTTACCAATATGAAGGAGGTGGCATTGCCTTTAATTCCGGTGCATCGGTGAAACTGCTACAGGGCAACAGGGGCCGGATAACAGCAGAGCAGGTAAAAGCCGCCATCAACCCCGATGATGTGCATCGTGCTGCCAGCAGGCTGGTATCCCTGGAAAATACCTCCAACCGCGGTGGTGGCAGTTGCTATAACTGGGAAGATATCCTGAAGATCCGTGAGGTCTGCAAAGAACATAAACTGGCTTTCCATCTCGATGGTGCGAGATTATGGAATGCCCTGGTGGCCAAAAACGAATCTGCCAAACAATATGGTGAAGCATTCGACAGCATCTCTGTTTGCCTTAGCAAGAGCCTTGGTTGCCCAGTGGGCAGCCTTCTCCTGGGCACTAAAGAACTGGTGAGGAAAGCACGGAGATACCGGAAGGTATTTGGCGGAGGCATGCGCCAGGCCGGCTTTATCGCCGCAGCCGGCGTTTATGCACTGGAGCATCATATCGACCGGCTCAAAGAAGACCACCTTCATGCAAAACAGATCGCTGATGCAATAAGCACAAGGCCATGGCTGAAAGAGTTGTTGCCCGTGGAAACCAATATCATCATCTTTGAACTGAAAGAAGCGGGCTCAGCACCCCAACTGGTAGCTAACCTGAAGGAAAAAGGCATGCTGGCTTATGCCATTGCTCCCAGCCGGGTAAGACTGGTAGTACATCTCGACATCAGCCCTGCAATGGTGGAACGCACGATCAATATTATATCAACACTATAAAAACATCATAATGCTTCCGAAAATCAATCCTGCAACAACCGCAAGCTGGCAATTGCTGAAAGAAGAACACACCGTGATGCAGTCGATAAAAATGAAAGACCTGTTCGCGGCAGATAAAGAGCGGTTCAATAAATTCCATCTCCGGTTGGAAGACATCCTCTTTGATTATTCCAAAAATATCATTACTGAAAAAACCTTATCGCTGTTGCTTCAACTGGCAGAAGAATGCAAACTGAAGGAATCCATCGAGGCAATGTTCAGCGGTGATATTATCAATGAAACAGAACACCGTTCCGTATTGCATACAGCCCTTCGCAATTTTTCCAAAGAACCCGTTTTTTCAGAAGGAGAAGACGTGATGCCACAAGTAAAAAAAGTGCTGCGCAAAATGAAAACATTTTGTGAGAAAGTACATAGCGGAGAGCACAGAGGCTATACCGGCAAACGCATCAAATACATTGTGAACATTGGTATCGGCGGCAGCGATCTCGGCCCCCAGATGGTGACTGAAGCACTGAAGCCTTATTTTGTGGAAGACATTGAAACCTTTTTTGTATCGAATGTGGATGGCACGCATATCGCTGAAACACTGAAAAAGGTAAATCCCGAACGTACACTGTTCCTCATCGCTTCCAAAACCTTTACTACACAGGAAACCATGACCAATGCGCATACGGCAAGACAATGGTTCCTTAAAAAAGCAAAGGACGAAGCACATATTGCCAAACACTTCGTGGCCCTTTCCACCAATGAAAAAGAAGTCGTGAAGTTCGGTATCGATAAAAGGAACATGTTTGAGTTCTGGGATTGGGTAGGCGGGCGTTATTCACTCTGGAGCGCAATCGGTTTATCCATTGCACTCAGTATCGGCTTTAAAAATTTTGAACTTCTGCTGAAAGGCGCCCACAGCACCGACAACCATTTCCGTAAAACTCCTTTTGATAAGAATATACCTGTGCTCATGGGGCTGATCGGGCTTTGGTATACCAATTTCTTTGGCACGCAAACAGAAGCCATTCTCCCCTACGATCAATATATGCACCGCTTTGCCGCTTACTTTCAGCAGGGCAATATGGAAAGCAATGGCAAGAGCACCGACCGCAGCGGCAAACCAGTTGATCATGCTACCGGCCCGGTGATCTGGGGTGAACCCGGCACCAATGGCCAGCACGCCTTTTACCAGTTGATACACCAGGGCAGCCTTATGATCCCTTGCGACTTTATTGCGCCCGCCCGGTCACATAACCCGATCGGCGACCATCATGCAAAACTGCTGTCCAACTTCTTCGCACAAACAGAGGCCCTGATGAATGGCAAAACACCGGAGGAAGCACGCAAGGAGCTGGAAAAACAGGGATTGAACGCAGAGCAGATCGCCAAACTACTCCCCTTCAAAGTGTTTGCCGGCAACCGGCCTACCAATTCTTTCCTGGTAAAAGAAATCACTCCTCATACACTGGGACAGCTTATCGCTTTGTATGAGCACAAAATATTTGTTCAAGGCGTAATCTGGAACATTTTCAGCTTCGATCAATGGGGTGTGGAACTGGGCAAACAACTGGCAAATAAGATCCTACCTGAACTGGAAAATGACGACAAGATCACAAGTCACGACAGCTCCACAAATGGACTGATCAACGCCTTTAAGACGATGCGAAAATAAACGACCCCTTCCCGTCTTCCCGCCTTACCGGTAAGTATTTTACCGGTAAGGCGGGAAGACGGGAAGGATGTCCATAGGCAGAAAAGAGAAAAAATTATATTTTCATGAAAACCCTCGTTTATGAAAAGACTATTGCTCTTTACAGGAATGATCATTTCATTAGGCGCCACTGCCCAGAACACCGGTCTGGTGGAGAATTATTTTAATCATCAATCCAAGTTAAAAAAGGACGCTTTTGAGAAGTTGTCCCGTGATTGCTTTTCCAAACCGAAGCCGGCTTTCACCGATATTGTACCAGACCAATGGGGTACTACATTGAATGGTGAAAAGGTTTACCGACTGCCACAAGATGGTATGGCCTGCATTGAACCTGATATGAAGCAGTTCAATATGCCCAATGCAGGTGAAGGGATCCTTCTCAGAAAATATGGGGCTGGCGCCATTCCTAATCCGGGAAACATACCGGATGTAAAATCAGTTGGCCCCCGGGGGAAATAACGTTATCAACAGAACTCTGACAAAAGAAAAAGCCCCGGTGATGCCGGGGCTTTGTTATTCGTTTAAATGATTACCATTTGTCTACTTCTTCATTGGAAGAGCTGGCACTGGATGCAGCAGGGGCAATGTTTTCCTGTGCTTCAGCTTCAACTGTTTCAGCAGTTGTGGTTCCTGTAAGTACTTCACCACCTTCTTCAGGCAATTCATCATGATTGAATGCGTCGAAATCGAAATCGGGCATCAATTCTGTTTTCACATAATCAACCGCCTCATTCAATGCTTTGATAAATTTATTAAAATCCTCTTTGTACAAAAAGACTTTATGTCTGTCATAACCGTTATCATCAAACCGCTTGCGGCTCTCAGTAATGGTCAGGTAATAATCATTACCACGAGTTGCTCTTACATCAAAAAAATATGTTCTTCTCTTTCCTGCGCGGATTCTCTTGCTGTAAATGCTTTCCAATTTCTTGTCGTTATTCTCGTACGCCACAGTAAATGTTTTTGCAGATTAAAAAATTGCTTTGGTTTATGAAGTCACAAATATAGAGATGTTTTTGAAACAGCCAAAAGAGAGTATATTTTAGTTTCAGGGCCTGAAAACCCCTTCCTGCAAGCATCCGGCAGGTGCTGTGCCTAAGTGGGTCCCCTTATTTTTCCCTGTCTGTTTCCTGCTGGCGGGCATATAGGCCGGCATAATATCCCCCCGGGATCGACAGCAATTCCTGGTGGGTCCCCTCTTCCACGATCTCGCCCTCTTCCAGCACTACGATCTTGTCGAAGGCAAAAAGAGTAAATATACGATGGGTGATAATGATCGCTGTTTTGTCCTGCAGGTAATCATTCAGATTGCCAATGATCTCCTTTTCCGTTTTGGCATCCACCGCACTTAAGCAGTCGTCGAAGATCACCATAGCAGGGTCTTTGATCAGCGCCCTGGCAATGGAGATCCGCTGTTTCTGGCCGCCGCTTAGTGTAACGCCCCTCTCTCCTATCATGGTCTTATATCCTTCGGAAAAGCCGAGTATCTCTTTGTGCACGCTGGCCTGCAATGCTGCTTTCTCCACATCGGCTGCATCCGCATGCTGAAGGCCAAACCGGATATTGTTCTCTACCGTTTCACTGAATAAGAACACGTCCTGCGGCACATAGCTCACCTGCTCCCGCAGCGACCGGAGACTGAGGTCACGTATATCCACCCCATCCAGTTGAATGCTGCCGCTGGTCACATCATACATACGCAGCAGCAACTGGGCCACCGTGGTTTTGCCGCTGCCGGTCCGCCCCACGATCGCTACCTTCTGCCCTTTCTTTACAGTGAGGTTGAAATCATGCAGGGCCCGGATGCCAGTATCGTTGTAAACAAAATCCACTTTATCGAATACAATATTTCCCTCCAGTTCCTTTTTCACCACTTTCAGAGGCTCCCTGATAGCCGGCTGTGTTTGCAGGAATTCATTGATCCTTTTCTGCGAAGCAGCCGCACGCTGTATCATGCTCGCCGTTAACCCGATAGCGCTCACAGGGAACATCAGCATATTGATATACATCACAAACTCCACGATAGTGTCAATCCCTATATTATGCGTTCCATTTATATAGTACAGGCCACCGATCATGATCGTGAGCAGTGTGCTGATACCGATCAGCAAAGTGATGGAAGGAAAATAAACAGCTTCCACCCTTGCCAGCCCGATAGCATTTTTCCGGTATTCCTCGCTGTTGCGCGTAAAAAAGCCCAGCATCGCTTTTTCCTGTACAAAGGATTTGATCACACGGATACCTGAATAAGATTCCTGCGCATTGGTAGTAAGGTCGGAAAGCGAAGCCTGGATGCGTTCGCTTTTCTTATGGATCGTATTGTTTACAAAATAAATAGTGATGGCCAGTATCGGCAGCGGAGCCAGCACATACCAGGTCAGCAGCGGGTCGCGTTTATACATAAAGAATACGGCTAGGGAAATCAGCGAGATCAGGTTGACCAGGTACATGATCGCCGGACCGGAAAACATCCTTACACGGCTTACATCTTCTGCAATCCGGTTCATCAGGTCGCCGGTACTGTTCCTCTTATAAAAAGCCGAATCCAGTTGCTGGTAGTGACGGTACACTTCATTCTTCTGATCATATTCTATATGGCGGCTCATTACAATGATCGTTTGCCGCATCAGGAAAAGAAATAACCCGCGCAGCAGCGCCAGTAAAAGAATGGTGATGCCGCACCAGGCCACCACACGTGTGAGGCCGGACATGCCTTTCATCCACTCAATAAACTGCAACACGAGATAGTCATAAGAAGGCTCCCGCTTCGGCGGCTGATAGCCAGGGAGGTGACGCTGCACAAAATCGATCACAAATCCCGTTACCTGCGGAGTGAGTACGTTGAAGTAATTAGAAAGAAAAATGAAGATGATCCCCACCCCCAGTCTCACGCGGTACTTCCAAAAATATTTTCGAATGGCTTTCAGGTGCTTCATGAAGAACGCAAGGTACTTAACTTGTGTTAAACCGCTGATTCCAGAAATGGTTCAGTTCGGATATTTTTCCAGGAAAAACGACTGTTATTCTGTTTCAGCCTCCTTGTTCCATACATCCGGATAAAGCTCGGGATGACGCTTGAATTGCGCATGTACAAACGGACAGAGAGGGATCACCATCAGTTTCTTCTCACGGGCATAGGCAACCATTGTTTCAAGCAGTTTTTTCGCAAGCCCTTTCCCCTCTGCTTTGGAAGATACTTCGGTGTGATAAACGGTAAGATTCTTATCATCAACGGCAATCACCATCTCAGCGATGCGTTCGTTGCCTTCCTTTACTAAAAAAGCACCATGGCCTTTTGAATTGAGAATAAGCTGTACGTCCTCCATTATGATAGTTTAAGTATCGAAATTACGATATCCGGGCTTACCAGCTACCTGGCTCCGGTTACACAAGCCGGGAATAAAATAATTTTCGCCACAATACAATAAAATATTTACCACTTCGTGGTATTGCAAAATTCAAAACGGATATTATTTTTGTCTTGGTTTTTCATAGGATATTGGATTTTAAAACGGGGTTGCATTTCAATGCTGACCCTTTTTTATTTTAAACCATTCACCTTTTCAGGATCCAGTTCTTGATCCTTTTAAACATATCTGTTTTCCTGGGCCGTTGCTGCCCATCATGCACTAATTGATGTGTATAATTATACTCCAGTTTCCTTGCGTATGGCTCGTCGCTGGTCAACAACTCGGGAATATACCGCCGGATATTGTCATTGAAGGAGCCGTTCACAGAAACAGTGTAATAACTGCTTCTTGCAACAGGTTGCTTATTATGATTGATCTCTTTATTCCCGTTTTCTTCAAAGTAATCAATATGGAATATTTCCGGGGATAAGCGCTTTAATCTTTTGGTAGCCTTTCTTTCATTTCGCCAGGGATGCTCTCCCTTATGCAACTGCTGTTGCAGAAATTCTTTATTCCATAATGTGACCTGGTGCGACATTAAAAAATCAGACTGTTCATTGTCTATCCTTGCTACATTAAAACCATCGATATAAATACCTGTTGGATGGGTTTTATAAATACCGGCACTATGCAGTTTCACCTGCAGCCAGTTGTTCTTTTCCGTCAATTCAAACAAGCGGTTGAAAAACCTGGCATCTGTTTTCCTGGCCAGCCACATGTCTTCCTGGAAATAGATCACATACTTTTCCTTTATCTTTTCCCGTAGTAAAAAAAGGAGCCGGTCGGCCCACTCCCTTTTTCCAGCCTGAACGTTTTGAAACCCGTCAACCGATACCTTTTTTTCTTCTGTAGCAAAATAACAGTTGCACGTAGTATTGAAGTCCCAGTATTTTGAGAAAAAATGAGCGAACCCTTTATATAAAAGTTCATACCGGTCGCAGGTGTGGACCAGGAGTGCGGTGTTTTTCATGAACAGGTCAGCTTAAAATGCCTGGCACAAAGTTAGCGGCATCCGGTATCCGTCTATATTATTATTTTTGAAACATGGTAAGCATGAACCGTCATCGCTTCAATAAAATATTGCACATAGCTATATGGTTGCTGGTGCTGGCGATCCCGACTATCGTTTTCTGGAATCAGCCCCCAGGAAGGCTTTCACACTATTTCCTCTTTTTATCATCGCTTTATCATATCGCTTTTTTTTATTTCAATGCCTATTTTTTATATCCGCGGCTACTCACCAAAAAGAGATGGCCGCTTTACATTCTTTCAATAGCAGCGATCCTTGTGCTCTCCTATCATGCAAAGATTTTTCTTCTTGAGCTTAACCCGGATTTTCGTTTAACATGGGATGAAAAAAGGATCGTGATCTTTTCCGTAATGCCTTTTTTATTTGCCAGTATTCTCTTCAGGCTTATCAGCGACCGGCTTCGGTTTGAACGGCTGGAAAAAGAGGCCCGTACAGAGCAATTAGCCACCGAATTAAAATTCCTCCGCTCGCAGGTAAGTCCGCATTTCCTTTTTAACATGCTCACCAATATGGTGTCGCTGGCAAGGCAACGGTCAGAGCTGCTGGAACCTTCCCTCATCAGGCTTTCTGAACTATTGCGATATATGTTGTACGATTCAGATAAAGACCGCATCAGCATTAACAGCGAGATTGAAACATTACAGGGATATATTGCTTTGCAGCAATTGCGGTTTGGGGAAGATACAGAGCTGAAATTAGAAATCGACAATTCTTCACCAGGCTTCTTTATTGAACCAATGCTGCTGATACCTTTTATTGAAAACGCCTTCAAACATGGTATCGGCCTGCTTAACAAACCTTATATCCATATCCAGCTCACTGTGAGGGAAAACAAGCTGGATTTCAGCATCATCAATAATTATAATAGCACCAATCACTCAAAGGATAAAGCTTCCGGCATAGGATTAGTGAATGTACAGAACAGGCTCCAGCTCCTGTACCCCGGAAAGCACTGGCTGGAAATAAAAGATCAAAAAGGGATATTTTCTGTTCACTTAAAACTGGACCTGTCATGATGAAGTGCTTAGCAGTAGATGACGAGAAACTGGTACTGGACCTGTTGGTTGATAACATTCAGAAAGTGCCTTTTCTTCAATTAGCCGGCCGTTGCAAAAATGCCATGGAAGCTGCTGCTGTTTTGCATAAAGAAAAGATCGATCTTATTTTTCTCGATATACAAATGCCAGGACTTAACGGTTTGCAGTTTGTAAAAACGCTTGCCAATCCACCCATGATCATTTTTGTAACCGCTTATAAGGAATATGCGGTGGAAGGTTTTGCCATGGATGCGGTTGATTACCTGCTTAAGCCTGTCTCTTTTGAACGTTTCTTAAAAGCCTGCAATAAAGCGTATGAATTGTTCAACCTGAAACAAAGCTCTGCCAGGAAAGAAGAACTGCCGGCTTATTTTTTTGTGTTCGTGGAATACAACCAGGTAAAAATTACCATTGCAGATATACTGTACATAGAGGCAATGAAGGATTATGTAAAAATATTCCTCTCCGCTTCTTCAAAACCTGTTATCACTAAAAACAGCCTGAAAGCATTGGAGGAGAAGTTGACTCCCTACCGGTTTGTAAGAATCCATAAATCCTATATTGTTTCGGCTGATAAGGTTACAGCCGTCAAACGCGATCTTATCTGCATAGGTAACATCGAGCTTCCGCTTAGCGAAACCTACCGCCCTGCCGTGGAAGCAATGCTCGCACTTTAAGATTTCGTCTACTCAATTCACTGTATCATCTACTCTGCAGCCAAAGGGCTTTTTTACGCCTGTAGTTTTACACTGAAATCATTAACTAAAAACTACAGTTATGTTTACAGGAATCATTTTATCAAGAATACTTTTTATAGCCTGCATGGTATTTATCCTGGGCTATATTTTCGGAAATTTTTCCCATAGCCAGGCCCTGACAAGGATCACCAAAGTGGCTGCCATACTGGCTATTGTTCTTTTCATTATTGGGAATGTGTTTATGTTCCGGGCCAGGAACTGGAGATATGCCGGTAAACCGCATTCGGAATGCTACTGGGAGCGCAAAGATTCAACACAGGCTCATTAACCCGTTAAAACCAGTGATATGAAAGCATCAACAGAAAGGAAGATAATACGCTGGGTGCATATTCTTTTAAGCATACCTCTTTTATGGTTCATCTATGGCCCTCCTGAAATGACACAGAAAGCCATAACCGGAATGAGGTTCATCTTTATACCCATCGTGACGCTTTCAGGCCTCTGGCTTTGGAAAGGGCATTTTATAAAGAAATGGCTGAAGAAGACAGGACGGAAAACACAGCCGGTGCCATTACATTGATCGTGAAAGCCCATACTGTAATCCGCGCAACTCAGCCAGGCCTTTGAGCCGGCCGATACAGGAATAGCCCGGATACGTGGTCTTATCCAGGTCGTCCAGCATCTGGTGACCATGATCCGGCCTTACCGGCAAGGAAACATTTCTCTGTTTCATTAATATCAGCAGTTCACGCACGATCTCAAACATATCTGCGTCTCCACCTAAATGATCTGCTTCAAAGAAATTTCCCTGCTTATCCCTCTTTGTATTGCGCAGGTGAAGGAAGTGAATATGCCTGCCCAGGCGTTTGATAATGCCGGTAAGATCATTATCCGGTCGAGCTCCAAGCGAGCCCGTGCAATAACATAATCCGTTTGCAGGAGAGGGAACTGCATCTACAATTTCCTGCAGGTCCTTTTCAGAGCTGACTACACGGGGCAGCCCCAGTACAGGATATGGCGGATCATCCGGGTGGATGGCCATTTTCAGGCCGAGTTTTTCGGCCACCGGAACCACTTCTTTCAAAAAATAGAACAGGTGTTCTTTTAATTTAAGTGTATCAATATCCTCATACGTTTTTAAGGCCGTCAATACTTCTTCAGGAGTAAAACGGCCCGTGCTTCCCGGCAGGCCTAATAAAGCATTCTGAAATACTTTTGCTTTCTGTTCTTCCGTGTGAGCCAACATCCACTGCTTCGCCTTTTCAATCTCTGTTGCTGCATAGTCCTTTTCTGCATCCGGTCTTTTCAGCATAAAGAGATCAAAAGCCACGAAAGCAAGCCGCTCAAAATAGAGGGCTTTGCTTCCGGTGGGCATTGTATAACTTATATCCGTACGCAGCCAGTCAAGCACCGGCATGAAATTATAAGTGATCACCCTCATGCCGCATTCTGCCAGGTTATGCAGGCTTATCTTATAATTCTCTATATGCTTCAGGTAATCTCCTTTCTGCCTTTTGATATCATCACTTACAGGCAGGCTTTCCACTACGGTCCAGCTCATGCCTTCTTCTTCGATCAGGGCTTTCCTTTGCTGGATTTCATCCACCGTCCACACATCACCGACAGGTATATGATGCAGTGCTGTTACAACGCCTGCACAACCTGCCTGCCGTATATCTCTCAAACTGACCGCATCATACGGTCCAAACCACCGCATGGTTTCATGCATTAGCATAATCGGGGTTATATAAAGCGATTTATAATGTTCTCCAGGTATTCCTGCTTTCCACTTCTCAATATGGGTTCACCATTTTCAATGGCAAATGAACGCAGGTCTTCCAAAGTTAATTTTCCTTCTTCAAATGCTTTTCCTTTTCCTGCGTCGAAGCTTTCATAACGTTGCTTCCTTATCTTTTTGTAATCAGAGTTTTCGAGTATATTATTAGCTGTTACCAAGGCTCTTGCAAAATTGTCTATGCCTCCGATATGCGCATGGAACAGGTCTTCAGGATCAACAGAATTGCGGCGGATCTTTGCATCAAAATTGATACCACCACCTTTAAAGCCACCGGCTTCCAGGATAATGAGCATTGCTTCTGTGAGTTCATTAATATCATTGGGAAACTGGTCTGTGTCCCAGCCATTCTGGTAATCGCCACGGTTTGCATCAATGCTTCCCAATAAGCCATTGTCTGCTGCTGCCTGCAATTCATGTGCAAAAGTGTGTCCTGCAAGAGTTGCGTGATTCACCTCTATATTCAGGCTGAAATCATTAAGCAGATCATATTTGCGCAGGAACCCGGTCACTGTTTCGCTGTCATAATCATACTGATGTTTGGATGGCTCACAAGGTTTGGGCTCGATAAAGAATTTTCCTTTAAAGCCGTTCTTCCTTGCATAGTCCTTTGCAGCATGAAGGAACCGGGCCAGGTGATCTTTCTCCCTTTTCATATCAGTATTCAGCAAGCTCATATAGCCTTCCCTGCCTCCCCAGAACACATAATTTTCCCCGCCCAGCGCAATTGTTGCATCCAGCGCAGCTTTTACCTGTGCTGCTCCATGGGCCAGCACGCGGAAATCCGGATTGGTAGCAGCTCCGTTCATATATCTTTTATGAGTAAAAAGATTGGCTGTGCCCCAAAGCAATTTTACGCCGCTTGCTGCCTGTTTTTGTTGGAGATAATCTGTTACCAGTTTTAATCTCCTGTCGTTTTCATTGATATCATTGGTATAATCAACCACATCGATATCATGAAAGCAATAATAAGGAAGCCCGAGTTTGGTAATAAATTCAAACGCTGCATCTGCTTTTACTTTTGCGCGCTCCACTGCATCCGGGATTTCGTTCCAGGGAAATATATGTGTAGGCTCACCAAAAGGATCGGAACCATTGCCACAGAAGCTATGCCAGTACGCACAGGCAAACCGCAGATGCTCTTTCATCGTTTTCCCTGCTATCACTTTATTTTCATCATACCAGCGGAATGCCAAAGGGTTGGTTGACTCTTTTCCTTCGTATTTGATTGCAGGTATTCCTTTGTAAAACTCTTTTTGTCCTAAAGTAATGGTCATATTAATTGTTGATTAAATAAATCAGTATCTATAAACAAAAAATATTGGATGCCGGGCAGGCAACCAATATTTTTTTATCCGGACCCGCTATCATCGATTATTAGTATCCCGGGTTTTGGTAATTAGCTTTTTCTTCTGCTGTCATATCCATTCCATCGATCTGACCTTGTGGAATAGGCCGCAGATACAAATATGGTTGAATATTACGTGTTACTGTTTGAGGTGTATGATCACCATAGTTGATTCCACCGATCTGGTAAGTTCCCGAAAGGCTTGCCCATTTCTGCGTACGTACGAGATCATACCAGCGGTAACCTTCTCCATAATACTCACGTGAACGTTCGGCCAGGATATAATCAATATCGATCGTTGCAGGTGTGGCGGCCATCATTGCAGCACTGTTATCAGCAGGCAATGCAACATTCCCATTGTTATTCCAACGCCATTTTCCAGCTCTGGCACGGATAACATTGATCAACTCCCTGGCTGATTTACCGGCTTGAGGAGTAGCGCCTTTTACCGCAGCTTCAGCAGCAACAAAATAAAGCTCAGAGAACTTAGCAATATTAAACGGACGAGTGCTGGCAGCATTAGGCTGGCCCAGTCCTGTACCATTATCAGTGCGATATACACCGAGTTTCCATAAACCCGGATATACGATCCGGCTTATTCCATTTGGAGATACAACAAAATCTGCCCGTCCGGCTAAAACGCCTGCCCCCACATTGCTTTTATAAGTCGAATTTGAGTAATCAATGGATGTTCCGGGTTCATCGTCCAGGAAAGTAAGTATTGCACCGTTGGGGTTAACCTGCATATAATTGGCATTGTACAGTGAGCCGCTCATACCGGCTTTATCCCAGTTGCCGCGATAAACAGTGGTGAAAGTTCCGTCGTAACGGGAATCATTTGTCTTATCAGCAAAGGTGTTTTTGATGGCACCGATTGTAGGGCACATACGGGTCCAGGGGCGGCCCAATGGTTGTGTAGCTGCACGTTGAACAGAGCTTACAGCAGCCCAGGAAGAGCTGGAAGAACTGCTTCTGATATTAGTATAGTTCCAGGTCATCATCCAGCCAGCAAAATTATCAGGAGCGCCGCCATTGGAATAAGTAAGGCTTGCTGCGTTATAAAACTCACTCGTTTCGGTATGATCGGCAAACAGGAGAATTTCCTTATTGCGGTCATTTGAGCCGAGGTTTACATCATAGTATGTTTGCTGCAATGTAAATGGTCCGGGATTGCTGATGCCTGCTGCTGCTACATCATAAGCCTGTTGATAATACCACTGTGCATTGTGTCCGTCAGGATCTGTTCTGTCTGCCTGCGGATAAGTAGGGATATTATTGGGGTTTTCCAGCCACCAGCCATAGGTGAGATAAGCTTTTGCCAGGTAAAGGCGGGCAGCAGTTTTGGTTACGCCGCCGTTCACGCGTGGATTGTCTGGCAGCTCGTTCACTGCAGTCAGCAGATCAGGGAATATTCCCTTGGTATAAACTTCCGGCACTGTATTGCGGACAGAGGTCCTTGATGGTGTGGTATTGAACTTAAGTTCACCTGCTCCCAGATCAAGCGGCACACCACCAAAAGTTTGCACCAGCATGAAATAATCAAATGCACGGAAGAACCTTGCTTCTGCGATCAGTGCATTGGAGATCCCTACTACAGCAGCATTTTCAATAATACCGCTTGCTGTATTGATATTGGAGAAAGCAGCTCCCCATAATACATCAGCGCGGCTGTTAGCAGGAGTGATAACGCCCTGGTTTGAAACGTCCATTACTTTAAAGTTCTCGTCAGCACTCTGCGCCCAGGTTACTTCATCGGTGCCTGTTTCGCAGGTGTTATAATAATATGCCTGGCCGTAGATATAACGAAGGTGAGCATACTGGGAGGTCAAACCACCAAGAACGCCTTTTTCCGTTTTGAAGAAACCAGGTTCATAAATACTTCGTGGTTGCTCTTCCAGTATCTTGGAACAGCCGGACGAGAACAGCATCAGCATTGCCATTGCTGACACTGTAAAGAAATTTATTTGTATTCGTTTCATAATAATATGATTTAAAATGTCAGGTTAACACCAAGAACATAATTGCGGGTTGATGGCGAGTTTGTGCCAATTGTCAGTATACGGCGCTGATAACTTGTTGTTACAGCAGCATTTTCATTGCCGTAAGAGTTTGTTTCAGGATCCATACCGGATTCTTTATGATAAGGCGAGAACAATACGAATGGATTCTGCACCGTAAAGTACATGCGCATTCTCAGATCCTTGTTTTTGATAAGGCTGCGGCTGAAATCATAGCCCAGTGAAATAGTGCGGATCTTTAAGAAAGATGCATCAAAATAACCAAGCGTACTTCCGTATTTTGGATTGTCGCTGCTCATAATGCCACCTGGTTTAGGATATTCAGCATCTGTATTGTCCGGTGTCCAGTAATCAACCTTAACATTTCCTCTCCGGCCGGTCATCAGGTTGAGATACCCGGATGAACCATACAGCGTGCTCACGAGTATACCTCCACTTTTAAAGACACCCACCATACTTAGGTCAAATCCTTTGTAAGACACACGGGTGTTGAAACCGCCCTGGAAATCAGGATCAGTGTCGATGATCTGGCGGTCAGCCGGTCCTATCGCACGTTTGGGAGATCCATCAGCATTATACTCACCCGTATATTTAACCTTGATCATACCCACATTTCCACCTGGTTCCAGGATGCTCAGGTAGGGGTCTTTATCCTGCCACAGACCAACTTTTTCATAATCAAATATGGAGTTGATGTTATGACCAACAAACCATGCATTGCCTTCATCTCTTGTTTGGCCGGACGCAAGTGCAACAAGTCTGTTACGGTTTGTATAAAAGTTAACACCGGCTTCCCAGGTCCATCCATTCAGATCATCAAGAATGGTCCCGTTCAGGCTGATCTCAAAACCTTTGTTTTGTGTTTGGCCGATATTAGCTGTATAACTGCTCACACCTGAAGTATTGGGAAGGCTTACGCCGAGCAGGAGATCTTTAGTATTCGTTACATAATATTCAATGGTACCAGACAGGCGATGCTTCAGGATAGAAAAGTCCAGACCATAGTTCCAGGTATCGGAGTATTCCCAGCCCAGGTTCGGGTTTGGCAAAATTGATACATAATATCCGACTGTATTGGTCGAGCCGAAATTGTAGGGCCTGGTGGCCAACAGGCCCAATGTAGCATAAGGAGCGACAGCCTGGTTGGATGTTTGTCCATAACCCACACGCAGCTTCAGATTATCCACGAAACTAACACCCTTCATAAATGATTCATTGCTGATGTTCCAGCCAGCAGATACCGCAGGATAGGTATGCCATTTATGACCAGGGGCCAGACGTGAAGAGCCGTCGGTACGTAATGTACCTGAGATCATATAACGGTTATCATAAGAATACATGACACGCCCCATTGCTGACTGCAATCCCCACAATTGATAGTCCTGTCCGTTAGGGTCAATAGTTATTTCTCCTGCAGCCTGGCCCAGGTTATAAAACTGGAAGGCATCAGAAGGAATATCTTTGGCAGCTATGGAAGAACGGTTGTATTTATTCCGCTCAGCAGAATACAGGGCCAACACATTCAGTGTATGCTTCCCGGCGAACGTGCGGTCATAGGTCAGCAGGTTTTCCACTGTCCAGTGATAAGTATGCGAATTACTGATGCTGGCAGTTGATACGGTAGTAGGATTGACGCTATTGATGCCTTCTCCTGTATAGCTTCCTCCATTACTTTGCATAAAATCCAGGCCAAGGTTCACACGGTATTTTAAACCTTCGATGCCCGGTATTTTCACTTCGCCATATAGCGCATTATAGGTTGCATACCCCCTGCTTTCACTTAACCATTCATCTTTCAGTCCTTCCACAATACCTTTTGTAGATACCCATTGCTCATCCAGTGGCATTTTTACAGTTCTTTTCAAACTGCCGTCTGCATTATAAGGATTGGCAAGTGGTGATGAACTAAGGACGCCGTAGATACCGACCTGGTTACCTCTGCTGATATTATAATTGCTGTTAGTGGTAAAACCAACGCGTAAATATTTGCCGATCTGCTGATCAAGCGATGCCCTCAATGAATAACGGGTATAGTTTTGTGTGGGTATCACGCCCTGGTTCCGATAAATGCCGGCTCCCATGCTATAGCTTCCCTGTTGGGTGCCGCCGGAAACACCTATATCATGACTGTTCACCATACCTGTTCTGTAAAACAGGTCCTGCCAGTCAGTATTAATATCATCCGCTTCATCCACGCCGTTGGTGTACATGTTGGCAGCTTTCCTCAAAGCAAGCAGTTCAGAGCCATTCATCATGGGATATCTTGCAAAGAGGGTTTGAGTGCCATAATAAGCATTATAAGAAACCCTTGCCTTTTGTCCTCTCTGCCCTTTGTTGGTAGTGATCAGGATAACACCGTTGGCGCCGCGCGAACCATAAATAGCAGTAGCCGACGCATCTTTGAGGATGTCGACACTTTTAATATCATTAGGATTGATGTCACCGATGGAGCCAGGGAAAGGAATTCCATCAAGCACTACCAATGGGTCATTGCTGGCATTGAGTGAGCGTGTGCCACGAACGCGTATCTGCATGGTAGCCCCGGGCCTGGTTGAAGTCTGAGACATTTCCACACCGGGCATCCGTCCCTGTAATGCCTGGGCAATATTGGGGGCAGGTACTTCACGCATCACATTACCATTGATAGAAGCTACTGAACCGGTAACCGATTCTTTACGCTGGGTACCATAACCGATCACAACAACTTCTCCGAGGCTGCCGCCAGAGGGTGAAAGTTGTAAGTCGATGGTATTACTGTTACCAACAGCTACTTCTTTGGTATCATAGTTAATACTGCTGATGACCAATACGGCGCCTTTATTGGCCGAGATCGAATAATTTCCGCCTTCATCCGTAGTTGTTCCTACAGATGTTCCTTTAACAACAACGGAAGCACCGGCAACGGGATCGCCAGTGCTGCTGGTTACTTTACCATGAACAGTGTTCTGGGCAAAAGCATTCATTCCTGCAAGGCAGGTTAATAAGAGTAAGATAATAAAGGGGTGCGTTTTTCCCCTCCATAAATCAAGCAGAAAATTTCTTTTTCTGTTTTTCGATGTATTCATAATAATCGTTTTGGTTGTAAACAATTTTAAATGCTGTTGAATTGGGTGCAGACACCAAACGACTCAGGCATCTCTTAATATAGTGGGGGGATCAAAACTGTTCATCCGGGGCAGAACAGTTAAATGCCCGCGGGCAGGCCGGGCGTGATAGTCAGGATTACCAATACAGGCAAAAGCCATGTAATGCGGAGGTAGTGCGAGGTTCGGCAAGCAGGGTTCCATACTAGCAATTTTGTTGGTTGATTCAATCGTTTTTCCAGGCCTGGAAGCGCCTGGCAAAAACGAATATAGGAAAATTTCATAAAATCGCAACCGATTGCATTTTTTTATTTCGGAAAAGCTTTTTTTCTTTGGGTTGCAAGTGAAAGTCAACATGGCTGAGGACCGGGAAATAACCATATATGATATTGCCAAACACCTGAATATCTCAGCAGCAACTGTTAGCCGGGGGTTGAAAAACAACCCCATGATCAGCAAGAACACCCGGAAGAAGATCATGGAAGCAGCCAAACAGCTCGGCTACCAATCGAATACCTTCGCCAGTAGTTTGAGAAGCCGGCAAACCCATACACTGGGGGTGCTGGTGCCCCGTCTGAACAGCCATTTTATGTCGTCCGTCCTGGCCGGAATGGAAAAAGCGGCCAACCGCAACGGTTACAACCTCATCATCGCCCAATCTCTGGAAGACGTGGAGAAAGAGAAGGCCAATGCGGCCACCATGTTCAATAAAAGAGTGGACGGACTGTTGATCTCTCTTGCCTATAACACACAGGATATAAATCACTTAGAGCCATTTTTCAACCGGAAAATACCCGTGGTTTTCTTCGACCGGGTATATGCGCATAGCAACAGCACTTCCATTGTTATTGATAATTACGGGGCCGCTTATAATGTGACCAAACACCTGGTAGAGCAGGGCTGCAAGCGGATCATGCACCTGGGTGGGAACTTGTTGAGAAATGTGTATAAGGACAGGCTGGAGGGATACCGTCAGGCGTTAAAAGACTACGGCCTACCCTATACAGATAAGCTTCATCTGACCAGCGTCCTGTCTGAAGACGCCGGAACAGAAGCCGCCAGGTATATATTAAAACTGCCTCCAAATGAACGCCCTGATGGAGTATTCTCTGCCAACGACACGGCCGCTATCTACTGTATGATCGGTTTAAAGGCTGCAGGATTGCGAATCCCTGAGGATGTGGCCTTTGCAGGCTTTAATAATGACCCGATCAGCAAAGTGATTGAGCCAAATCTCACTACTGTTGACTATTCCGGCAATATTATAGGAGAAACGGCTATTACAAATTTGGTTAACCACTTACAGGGAGTCAGTAATTTATACATGACAAATAATATTATACTAAGATCAGATCTGATTGTACGCGCCTCCTCCCTCAAAAACAAGTCCTGATATTTGATTTTTTTTGCGATCTTCAAGTAACCGATTGCAAATGAAACCGAAAAAAGAGGTCACTATTTACGATATCGCGCAGAAATTGGCGCTTTCTTCCGCTACCGTCAGCCGGGCCTTGCAGGACAATCCCCTTATCACTAAAAAGACAAGAACAAGGGTGCAACAGGCCGCCCGTAAACTGGGTTACCGGCATAATACTTTTGCCAGCAGCCTGCGCAAACAAAAGACCAATACTATTGGTATCATCGTTCACGAACTGAACAGCAACTTCATCACTTCCGTTCTGTATGGCATTGAAAAAGTAACTTCAGAAGCTGGCTATGACCTTATCATTGCCCACTCCTCTGAAAGCTTTAAAAAAGAAGAAGCCAATACTCTCAACCTCTTTCATAAAAGAGTGGACGGGCTTATCGCTTCACTGGCATTTGACACAAACGGACTGGACCATTTCAAACCTTTCCAGGAAAGAGGCATACCTATAGTGTTTTTCGACCGCGTAGAAGAAGGATCAGAAGGCACCAATGTGATCATTGATAATTATAAATGCGGTTACCAGGCAACCAAACATCTTATTGACCAGGGTTGCAGGCGCATCGTACTGGTTACAGCCAACCTGAAACGGAACGTATACGCACAAAGGCATAAAGGTTATAAAGACGCCCTGTTTGATAATGATATCCCTTTTAATGAAGACTATGTGCTGATCAAAGACCTTAGTGAAGAAGGAGGAGTGCAAGCTGCACAACAGGTACTGAATATGAGCCCGCTGCCTGATGGCGCTTTTATCACCAATGATTTCTCTGCAGCCGTTTTTATGCAAGTGCTCAAAGACCATGGCATCCGCATTCCGGAAGATATTGCTGTAGTAGGATTTAATAATGATGCTATCGGAAAGATCATCGAGCCTCAGTTGACCACCATTGATTATCCGGGTGCCGATATGGGAGAGATCGCAGCAAGAAACCTGATCAATCATCTCAAAGGCATTGCCAATATAAAACATACCAATACCGTCGTGATCCGTTCCGATCTCATTGTGCGGAAATCATCACTGAGAAACGGAATTCAAAACAAATAGCTTGTTGTGATAATGAAAAAAATTACCTTATTACTTATATATTCTCTTTATGTCTTTGCTGTAAAAGCAGAGACAGGATATGATCTTTGGCTGAGATATAAACCGGCTGAGAATAAAACACTACTGCAGGCATACCGGAATAGCATCAACACTATCATCACAAACGGCTCATCTGCGACAATGAAAATCGTAAATGATGAACTGATGAACGGTTTATCCGGCTTGCTGCAAACAAAGATAAATAGGGGTACTTCTGTGAGCCGGAATGGCGCGGTGGTTGCCGGCACGCCAGCCAGCTCTTCATTAATACGCAATTCCGGTATCGGCACCTTATTGCAAAAAACCGGTGAAGAAGGGTATATTATTGTTACCAGGATACTTAATGGCAAGAAATGTATTCTTATCAGCGGTAATTCTGATAAAGCCGTTTTATACGGCAGTTTTCATTTCCTCCGTTTACTTCAAACAGAGCAATCCATCCAGAATCTCAATATCCTTTCCGTGCCCAGGATCCGGCATCGCATGCTGAACCACTGGGACAATCTCAACAGAACAGTGGAAAGAGGCTATGCCGGTTTTTCTATCTGGAACTGGCATACACTCCCGGGTTATATTGATCAGCGTTATATCGATTATGCAAGAGCTAATGCCTCCATTGGCATCAATGGCACTGTATTGACCAACGTAAATGCGGATGCTACCGTTCTTACCCAACCATATCTTGAAAAAGTGAAAGCGCTAGCTGATGTGTTCCGGCCCTATGGCATCAAAGTATATCTCACTGCAAGATTCAGCGCCCCGATGGAATTAGGCCGTCTGAAAACAGCAGATCCGTTGAATGCAGATGTACAGAACTGGTGGAAAGAAAAAGTAAAAGAGATCTACAGCTATATCCCTGACTTCGGTGGCTTTCTTGTAAAAGCCAACAGTGAAGGCCAGCCCGGTCCCCAGGATTATCAACGTACACATGCCGATGGTGCTAATATGCTGGCAGATGCTGTAGCTCCCTTTAAAGGAATAGTGATCTGGCGGGCTTTTGTTTACAGCAATGAAAACCCTGTCGATCGTCATAAGCAGGCTTATGACGATTTCGTTCCCCTCGATGGAAAATTCAGGGCCAATGTAATGGTGCAGGTAAAGAATGGTGCCATTGATTTCATGCCCCGCGAACCTTTCCATCCCTTATTTGGTGCCATGCCTAAAACCCCTTTGATGATGGAGTTCCAGGTAACACAGGAATACCTCGGTCAGGGCACAAATCTTGTTTTCCTGGCCCCTTTGTTTAAAGAAACCCTGGAAAGTGATACTTATTATAAAGGAAAGGGCAGCACAGTTGCCAAAGTGATCGACGGAAGCCTGGATGATCATCAACTGACAGGCATGGCTGGCGTCGCCAATATCGGTAATGATATCAACTGGTGCGGACATCCTTTTGCGCAGGCAAACTGGTATGCGCTTGGCAGGCTGGCCTGGGACCATGACCTATCAAGCGAGCAGATCGCGGATGAATGGCTTCGCATGAGTTTCACCAGCAATCCTGCATTTCTGCAATCTGCTGCCAAGATAATGTTGGAAAGCCGCGACATAGCAGTACAATACTCCAACCCTATAGGTCTCCATCATATCATGAGCACAGGCCACCACTATGGCCCTGCCCCCTGGGTAAGCAACCTGAACCGGCCGGAATGGAATCCTGTTTATTATCACAAAGCAGACAGTATTGGCATTGGTTTCAACAGAACAGCAACAGGCAGCAATGCGCTTGTACAATATAAACCCGAAGCAAGAAAGCAATGGGAGGATATGAATACCTGCGAAGAGAAAAGCCTGCTCTGGTTTCATCATGTTCCCTGGAATTTCAGCATGAAAAGCGGGCGGAGCTTATGGGATGAATTATGTTACCAGTATTACACCGGTGCTGAAAGAGTAAAGCAAATGCAAACCGACTGGAATGCATTGAAGCCATTGGTAGATAAACAACGGTTTGAACAGGTGCGTCAGCTTCTGGCCATACAACACCAGGAAGCCACCTGGTGGAGAAATGCCTGCTTATTGTATTTCCAGACTTTCAGCAAGATGCCGATACCTGCACAATATGAAAAGCCCGATAAAACACTGGAGTACTATAAAAGCCTGCGGTTCCCCTTTGCTCCAGGCAATTAAATAAAGAATAAATCAACCATAACAAGATGACAGCAACGAGAAGAAAATTAGCTATAGTGACAGGAGGCGGTTCAGGACTTGGCCTGGCCATCGCTGAAAAGTTTGTGCAAAACGGCATTCAAACTATTATCGCCGGAAGGAATAAAGAAAAGCTGGATGCTGCTAAGCAAATACTGGGAGAGTTGTGTCATGCCATACCCTGCGATGTAACAGACCTGCCTTCCATACCTGGCTTTGTAAAGAAAATAACAGAACAGTTTGGTCAGATCGATATACTTGTGAATAATGCCGGTGCTAATATGAAAAAAGAGTTCACCGAAGTAACTGATGAAGATTTTCAACAGATCATCCTTACCAATCTCACGGCAGTCTTTACGATGAGCCGTGAAGTGGTAAAACAGATGTTGCCCAACCAGTCCGGCTCCATCATCAATATCAGTTCCATGGCTGCGTTGTATGGTATACCCAAAGTGATCGCCTACTCTGCCAGCAAAACAGCTATTGATGGAATGACAAGGGCAATGGCTGTTGAATTGTCCGGTAAAGGCATCCGCGTAAATTCCATTGCTCCGGGGTTCATTTATTCGGAAATGACTGCCAAAGCGCTGGACAGTGATCCGGAAAGAAAAGCAAAAGTGTTTGGCCGCACACCGATGGGTACTATGGGGCAACCCCTGGATATCGGGGAGGCTGCTTATTTCCTTGCCAGTGATGCTGCTAAATTCATTACCGGTATCGTATTACCTGTGGATGGAGGGAATAGTATCGGATTCTAGACCAACAACAATGCGAATGTGATGAAAAAACTATTAACGGTTCTTGCCATAAGCCTGCATGCTATTTACGGATCTGCTCAAAACATTGTAGCGGACAAATCTTCTAATGAAACATTTTCTCTTAAAGAAGCAGTGATCTGTGTTGATCCAAATGATTTCCCTTTGGTGCAACAAGCTGCTTTGCTGTTGCAGCAGGATATGGAAATGGTCACTGGTATCAAACCGGCCATTCAGGCGACTGTTCCCAATAAAGCCGCTATCATTATTGGTTCACTGGAAAGATCAGCATTGATCCGTTCCGCAGAGAAAGTAAAACAGCTCAACACTGCCAGTTTAAAAAACAGATGGGAAGCTTTTCTGCTTCGCAGCACTGCCAATCATCTTATCATTAGCGGAAGTGACCGCAGGGGAACAGCCTATGGTGTGTTTGAACTCTCCAAACAGATCGGTGTATCACCCTGGTACTGGTGGGCGGATGTGCCGGTAAAAAAGAAAGAAAACATATTGATCAAAAAAAACCTTTCCATCAGCGATGCCCCTAAAGTAAAATACCGCGGCATTTTTATCAATGACGAAGCACCTGCCCTATCCGGCTGGAGCAAGGAAAAATTCGGGGGCTTCAATCATCGTTTTTATGAAAAGGTTTTTGAGCTCATTCTCCGTTTGAAAGGCAATTATATCTGGCCGGCAATGTGGGGAAATGCTTTTTATGATGATGATTCCTTAAACATTAAAGCCGCTGACAAATACGGTATAGTGATCGGCACTTCACATCATGAGCCGCTTATGAGGGCACATGATGAATGGAGAAGATACGGAACGGGTAAATGGAACTACGATAGCAACGAAGTAAAACTAAAAGAATTCTGGCGTGGCGGCATGCAAAGAGCTGCCAATGAAAAGATCGTAACAGTAGGCATGCGGGGCGATGGCGATGAGCCTATGTCGCGGGAAACAGCCACTGCATTACTGGAAAGAATTGTAGCGGATCAGCGCCGGATCATTTCGGATGTAACAGGTAAGCCTGCCAGCGAAACGCCGCAGCTCTGGGCGCTCTATAAAGAAGTACAGGATTACTATGATAAAGGCATGAGGGTGCCGGATGATGTAATATTATTGCTTTGTGACGACAACTGGGGTAATATCCGGAAGCTTCCAAAGCTCCATGAAAAACCAAGAAAAGGCGGATACGGCATCTATTATCATTTTGATTATGTAGGCGGCCCAAGGAACTATAAATGGCTTAACACTAATCCGCTTCCACGTATCTGGGAGCAAATGCACCTGGCCTGGGAATACAATGCCCGGCAGATATGGATCGTCAATGTCGGCGATATCAAGCCGATGGAATTCCCTATTTCCTTTTTTCTTGACTATGCATGGAACCCGGAAAGGATAGGACCGGCTGATCTGGAGTCTTACAGTGAGGAATGGGCAGCCAGCCAGTTTGGCCAGCAGCATGCAAAAGCTATTGCCAATATGCTGTCCCTGTATGCCAAATACAATGGCAGAAGAAAACCCGAACTGCTGGATGCCAATACTTACAGTCTCGTCTCTGGCGAATGGCAGAAAGTAGTGGATGAATATAATTCTTTACTTAAAAAAGCAGAAGAGATCAATGCAGTATTACCTGCTGAGTACAGGGATGCCTTCTTCCAGCTTGTATTGCATCCTGTGAAAGCATGTGCCAATCTGAATGAGCTGTATTATAATGTAGCCCTGAATAAAAATGCCTATGCCAACAAATGGATAGAAGCAAATGATTATGCAGATAAGGTAAAACAGCTTTATGTCAACGACTCCCTTATCACTCTTGAATACCATCAGCTCAATAATGGCAAATGGAACCAGATGATGAGCCAGACCCATATTGGTTACACTTACTGGCAGCAGCCTGTTCATCAAAAAATGCCGGAAGTAAAATACCTCCCTGCTGATTCTGCCCGGAAAGAGCCAAGAATCATAAAAGATATAGTAAAAGCCGGCATTCCGGCAAACATCACCGGGAATGTATTTTACCAGGAAGAATTATTGGGAGTTTCTATTGAAGCCGATCACTACACAAGGGTCGTCAACAGCAACATCATAAAATGGCAGGTATTACCTGATCATGGCCGTACTGGTTCTGCCATCACTCCTTTCCCTGTTACCGCTGCAGAACAGAAACCCGGAGGCAGCGCACCACATCTGGAGTACGAAGTTTACACCTATAGTGAAGGGGATCTGTCCATTCAGGCGTATTTCTCCCCTACCCTGAACTTCCAAAGTACAGAAGAAGGTCTGCAATATGCCATTTCCATTGATGATGAAACACCCCAGATCATCAGTATAAATAAAGAAGATAAGAACTCGATCAGTGGCGTCTGGAATAAATGGGTGGCAGAGAATATCATTATCAAATCGAGTAAACATAAAATAGTTAAACCAGGCAGGCATACGGTGAAATACTGGATGATAGACCCGGGTGTGGTGTTGCAAAAACTGGTACTTGACTTTGGCGATACAGAAAAAACATATCTCGGTCCTGCTGAGACACTTTATATCAATAAAAAATAATTACATGATGAAGAGAATCATACCGGGAGCAGCCATGCTCTATGGTAGCTTGCTGCTCGCAGGCTGTGCAGCCAGCCAGAAAAATACAGGTCCGGAACAGTTACCATCGCTGAAGGAAGTGTTCAGCAAGGACTTTGCCATCGGAACTGCTTTAAATGCAGCTCAGATAGAAGAGAAAGACCCTGGTGCGGCCAAACTGGTACCACAACAATTCAATATGGCCACGCCTGAAAATATCATGAAGGCAGAGATCATACATCCCCGCTGGAATGAATATAATTTTACGCTGGCGGATAAACTGATCGAATACGGAAAAAAGCATGGTATAAAGATCAATGGTCACACACTTATCTGGCATAGCCAGTTGCCGGCCTTCGCCCGCCAGATCCAGAACGTTGATTCATTCAGGCTTTTCTTCACCAATCATATCAATACGGTTGCAGGCCGCTACAGCGGAAAGGTCTTTTCCTGGGATGTAGTGAACGAAGCATTGAATGAAGACGGCAGCATGCGCAAATCCATCTTCCTTTCAAAACTGGGTGACGACTTTGTAACTGAAGCATTCCGGCTGGCACAGGCAGCATCGCCCAACACAGAGCTTTATTACAATGATTATAACAATGAACAACCTGCCAAACGCGCTGGTTGTATTGCCCTGATCAAAAAGGTACAGGCTGCCGGTGTCCGTATTGACGGCGTAGGTATCCAGGGGCACTGGCATGTAGGCAAAGTGCCGCTGAAGGACATCGAAGAAAGCATTTTGCAATACGCTGCACTGGGCTTGAAAGTAATGTTCACTGAACTGGATATAGAAGTGCTGCCACGGAATTTCCAGGGTGCAGAAGTAAGTCAGCGCATGCAAAACACACCAGCCATGAATCCCTACCCCAATGGTCTGCCTGATAGCGTGCAGCAACAACTCGCCAATGATTACGAAGCATTGTTCAAACTGTTCTTAAGGCATAAAGATAAAATTACCCGGGTCACTTTCTGGGGTGTGGATGATGGGCAAAGCTGGTTGAACGACTGGCCGATCCGCGGCAGAACAAACTATCCTTTATTATTCGACAGGCAATTCAAACCCAAACCTGCATTTTTCAAAGTGACAGGAACAAAGACCAAACCATAACAAGCCATAACAATCCCTAAAAGGACCAGCACATGAATAAAAGCGATTCACAAAAACTGTCTGTTGTAGAAAAAGTAGGTTATAGCCTGGGCGACCTGGCGGCCAACCTGGTGTTCCAGACACTCATGACCTACCTGGCTTATTTCTATACTGACATATACGGATTGAAAGCCGATCATGCTTCAGCGATCATACTGGCTGTAGGCCTGGTGGCAGCCTTCGGGTTTAATCCCCTTATCGGTGCCATAGCAGACAGAACAGTATCCAAATGGGGAAAGTTCAGGCCCTGGATACTATTCACAGCAATACCTCTTGGTGTTGCTGCTTTACTGGCCTTCAGCACACCTGATTTTTCTTATAAAGGAAAGCTGATCTATGCAGTGATCACCTATACATTGCTGCTGCTGCTCTATGCGGCCAATAATCTTCCATATTCAGCTTTAAGCGGTGTTATAACCGGTGATATGAAGGAGCGCAACAGTATGTCTGCCTACCGGTTTGTGGCTGTAATGTTTGCCCAGTTCTTTGTTCAGGTGTTCATGTTGCCCATCATTGAATCAGCAGGTGGTGGTGATAAAGCCGCTGGTATAGAAAAAGTAATGACCTGGCTGGCAGTGATAGGAACAGTAATGCTCCTGATCACTTTTTTAACTACCAGGGAACGCATTGTTCCCAAGCCAGAGCAGAAATCAAGCCTTACCGAAGATCTCGGCGATCTGTTTAAAAACAGGCCCTGGGTGATCATGCTGCTGCTCACCACCCTTGTATTCATCACACTGGCCATGAAAGGGGGATCGTACGTATATTATTTTAAAAACTATGTAGACAAGGAAAGTCTCACCAATTTTATCACGCCAATATTAAACAGCCTTTCGGGCATCGGTATCAACTTCTTTGGCGAAGATCCGGTATCTGCCGGTTTTGGCTTATTCAATGCCGGCGGTATCATTTTTATGATCGTCGGTATCACTTTGTCTAAACGGCTTGCTGATAAATACGGCAAAAGGGATGTATTTGGAATTGCCCTGTTCATTTCAACCCTGTTCATCTTATTCTTTATTTTCTTCCCTCCGCAATCAGTCCGCCTCATGTTTGCTTCGCAGATATTACATGGCTTTTTTTATGGCATCACAATACCATTGCTTTGGGCTATGATCGCTGATGTGGCAGACTATAGCGAATGGAAAAACAACCGGCGTGCCACTGCCATCATTTTCTCTGCCATGATGGTGGGTCTAAAAGGGGGATTGAGTATTGGCAGTTCTTTGCTTGCCTGGATATTGGATAAATATAACTACCTGCCCAATACAGAACATCAGGCAGCATCAGCCATCCAGGGTACCAAATTACTGGTGAGCATTTTTCCGGCCATTCCTTTTTTAATTGGCGCAGCCCTTTTGTTCTTTTATCAAATAAACAAGAGAATGGAGCTGCAGATAGAAACAGATCTGAAAAACCGACGCAACGTATAATTCAAAAAAAACACATACAACTATTTTATGCCAGAAGAAAGCATTGATCATATTGATTTTGATGAATTGAATAGAAAAGCTATTTCTCAACCAATCGTATCGCATATTTATACAGCCGATCCATCTGCCCACGTATTTAATGGAAGGATCTATATCTATCCATCGCATGATGTTGAATCGAATATTCCTTTTGATGATCTGGGAAGCCATTTCGCCATGGAAGATTATCATGTAATATCAATGGACTCTCCCAGCAGCAAAGCTGTTGATAATGGTGTGGCCCTGCATGTAAAAGATGTGCGCTGGGCAGATAAACAAATGTGGGCACCGGATGCTGCGGAGAAAGACGGCACTTACTATCTTTTCTTTCCCGCAAAAGCTCATGATGGCATCTTCCGGATTGGTGTAGCCACCAGTTCGTCTCCCACGGGACCTTTTATACCACAACCCGAACCCATCAAAGGAAGTTTCTCCATTGATCCTGCCGTTTTCAAAGATGATGATGAACATTACTACATGTATTTTGGCGGCATTTGGGGCGGTCAGCTCCAACGCTGGAGAACGGGCGAATATAAAGATGGGGAAGGGCCGCTGATGTATCTGCCGGAAAATAATGAACCGGCTCTGTGTGGCAAAATAGCGCGGCTGACCGATGACCTGCTTGAATTTGCTGAAGCACCTAAAGATGTAGTGATCACAGACGAGAACGGCAATCCTTTACTTGCCGGAGACATTGACAGAAGATTTTTTGAAGCAAGTTGGATGCACAAGCATAATGGCAAGTACTATTTCTCTTATTCCACAGGCGACACTCATTTTCTTTGCTATGCCATTGGCGATAACCCTTACGGGCCTTTCAAATATGGTGGAAGAATACTCAATCCTGTTGTTGGCTGGACCTCCCATCACTCCATTTGCCAGTTCTGGGGTAAATGGTATTTATTTTACCACGATTCAAGTTTATCAAAAGGCGTAACCCATCTGAGATCTGTTAAAGTAACGGAACTGGTCCATGATGAAAACGGGCATATCCAAACAATAGATCCTTATCTCAAATAAAGCTGATCAATAATGTTCAAAAAAATCCTTGCTCTTGGTTTCTTTGGTTTTTCCGTATTGACCGGCATCACCCAGTCGTTCAAAAACCCGATACTGGCTGGTTTTTATCCTGATCCGAGTATCTGTCGCGCCGATGATGATTATTATATCGTCAACTCTTCGTTTGCCTATTATCCCGGTCTACCGCTTTTTCACAGCAAGGACCTGCTTAACTGGAAACAGATCGGCTATGCAATGGACCGTCCTGATCAGTTGGAACTGGAAGGAGCGGGCGTTTCAAGAGGGTTATTTGCACCCGCTATCAGTTATCACAACGGCATCTTTTATATTGTATGCACTGAAGTAAGCAAACTGGGCAATTTTGTTATCACCGCTACAGATCCCAAAGGTCCCTGGAGCAAACCGGTTCAGCTACCACAAGTGAATGGTATAGACCCTTCTCTTTTCTTTGATGATAATGGGAAAGCATATATTGTTTTCAACAGCATTCCTCCCGATAATATCTCCCTGCATGATGGACACCGGACCATCCGCATGTTTGAATTCGACGCAGAAAACCTGAAGGTAACCGGAGAAGAAAAATTATTGGTGAACGGAGGAACAGATATGACCAAAAAACCAGTCTGGATCGAAGGTCCGCATTTGATCAAAAAAGACGGATGGTATTACCTGATCTGTGCGGAAGGAGGAACAGGTTATAACCATTCAGAAGTTGTGTTCAGAAGCAAGTCGCCGGAAGGTCCTTTTGTTTCGTATGAAAAGAATCCGATTCTCACGCAAAGACAACTTGATCCCAGCAGGAAAGACCCCGTCACCACAGCAGGCCACGCAGATTTCGTGCAGGCGAAAGACGGGAAATGGTGGGGCATATTCCTTGCCTGCCGGCCTTATGAAGGTGATTACTATAACACAGGAAGAGAAACCTTTATGGCTCCCGTTGTCTGGAATGACGGGTGGCCAACATTTGACCTCGGCGGTAAAGAAGTAAAATACACTTACCCCATCAATGCCATTGAAGATAAGCGAAGAGAACCGTTTAATGGCAACTATTTATTCCGGGATGAGTTCAACAATAAAAAACTGAATATCCGCTATCGTTTTCTCAGAACAGTACATGATCAGTGGTATGACCTGCTAGCAAAGCCAGGATCATTAACATTGAAATTGCGGCCTGAAACTGTTGCGGACAAAAACAACCCATCATTTGTCGGCTTCAGCCAGCCACACCTCAAAGGCTTTACAGCCACCAGCCTGCGCTTTATTCCCGGGGCTGAAAACGAAAAAGCAGGCTTACTACTTTTCCAGAATGAAAAGACGTATTATTTCCTGTGTAAAACAATGCAGGGTAATAAGCAGGTCGTAGCTTTATACAAAGGAGCTGAACTGATCACCAGCGAAGCACTTGACCAACCAGGAAAGGACATCTTTTTTAAGATAGAAGCCGATGGTGATAAGTATTCCTTTTATTACAGCACTCAGAAAAACAAGTGGAAGCTATTGCAGGGTGATGCGGATGCAAGATACTTAAGTACCAAAACGGCCGGTGGGTTTGTCGGTTGCGTGTATGCCATGTATGCCACTTCGGAAGGGAAACCCTCTGCCAATACAGTTTCGTACGATTGGTTTGAGATAAAGAATAATGATGCCATCTATCAATAAATCCGCTAAAAAAAAGTGTATGCGCAAACTTATAGGCTTTGCCTTATTGTTTACTGCTGCCAGTACATGGGCGCAGGAATACAAATCCTATCCCATGTGGAATACCAGCCTGCCTGTTGAACAACGCGTTAATGATGTTGTAAGCCGGTTAACGCTGGAAGAAAAAGTAGCACAGATGCTGAATGCCACTCCCGCTATTCCGAGGCTTGGCATTCCTGCTTACGATTGGTGGAATGAGGTACTACATGGTGTGGCAAGAACTCCTTTCCGGACTACTGTCTTTCCCCAGGCCATTGCCATGGCCGCCACATGGGACACCAATTCATTGTATCGTATGGCCGACTATTCTGCACTGGAAGGAAGAGCCATCCATAATAAGGCTATCGAACTCGGGCGTACCAGCGAGCGTTATGTAGGACTCACTTACTGGACTCCCAATATCAATATCTTCCGCGATCCCCGTTGGGGCCGTGGGCAGGAAACGTATGGAGAAGACCCATTTTTAACCGCTATGCTGGGTCGCTCATTTGTACGCGGCTTGCAGGGTGAAGACCCCAAATACCTGAAAGCAGCAGCTTGTGCCAAGCATTTCGCTGTACATAGCGGACCGGAACCAAGCCGCCATTCCGATAACTTCAACCCCACCACCTACGATCTCTGGGATACCTATCTGCCGGCCTTTAAAGAACTGGTAGTTGATGCCCATGTTGCCGGTGTGATGTGTGCCTATAATGCAGTGAACACACAACCCTGCTGTGGCAATGATCTGCTGATGAACGATATCCTGCGGGAACAATGGAAATTCACCGGTTATGTTACTTCAGATTGCTGGGCAGTCGACGATTTTTTCCGTTATCATAAAACCCATCCCGACGCTACCAGTTCTGCAATAGACGCAGTAGTGCATGGAACAGATGTGGAGTGCGGACAAGCCGTATATCAAACACTGGTAGAGTCAGTAAAAAAAGGATTGATCAAGGAAGAATATCTTAATACCTCATTAAAGCGGTTGTTCACGATACGTTATCGCCTAGGCATGTTCGATCCTGTTTCAATGGTAAAATATGCACAAACGCCGGCAACTGTACTGGAAAGTGTACCTCACCAGCAGCATGCGTTGAAAATGGCACAACAATCCATCGTGCTTTTAAGAAACGAAAATGCCACCCTTCCTTTAAATAAAACCATCCGGAAAATCGCCGTACTTGGCCCAAATGCAGATAACCGCATCTCGGTATTGGGCAATTACAATGGTACTCCTTCTCATATCACTACCATACTTGAAGGAATAAAAGAGAAACTGGGCAACAAGGCGGAAGTGATCTATGAAAAGGCTGTCAATTTTGCCAATGATACTTTGCTTCAATATGTTGACCTGCAAAACCAATTCAGTTGGGATGGCAAGCAAGGAGTTAAAGCAGAATATTATAATAACCGTGAATTAAAAGATCAGCCCTTCCTCGTCAGAACAGAAAAAAACATTGATCATTCATGGCAGCGTGGTGATATTATCGGCAACAACGTAACAGCTACAAATTTTTCTGCCCGCTACACCACCCGCTTCACTACAAAGGAAACAGGCAGTATCCATCTTGAAGTGGAAGCCGATGATGGCTACAGGTTATTTGTAAATGATACGGAAGTAGTCAATGCATGGGTAAGGAATCGCTGGGGAGCCAAAACACATAGGCTTGAAATCAAAAAAGATTCTGTCTATACGATCGTACTGGAATACTGGCAGGGCGATGACAATGCAAATGTGGCATTACGGACAGGTCATTTTATACAAACAGATTTTGAAGCTCTGGCCAATCGCCTCAAACAGGTTGATGCGATCGTTTTTGCAGGCGGTATTTCGCCTCAACTGGAGGGTGAAGAAATGCCAGTGGCCGTGCCTGGCTTCAGCGGAGGTGATAGAACATCTATTATGCTCCCGGCCGTTCAAACTAAATTGTTGAAGGCATTGAAAACAACCGGCAAGCCTGTTGTGTTTGTGATGATGACCGGTAGCGCTATCGCTACTCCCTGGGAGGCAGAAAACGTACCTGCTATTGTGAATGCCTGGTATGGAGGACAAAGCGCCGGCACAGCAGTAGCTGATGTTCTCTTCGGCGATTACAATCCTGCAGGCCGTCTGCCTGTAACATTTTATAAAGGGGATAAAGATCTTCCGGGTTTCAGTGACTATTCAATGAACGGAAGAACCTATCGTTATTTCAACGGTCAGCCTCTCTATCCTTTTGGTTATGGTTTAAGCTATACCAACTTCCGCTATGCCCAGCTTACTGCACCTGCTTCGGCAAAAGTTGGTCAACCAGTTAAGTTCACTGTTAAACTGAGCAATACGGGTAAACGTGATGGCGAAGAAGTGGTACAGCTTTATGTATCACACCCTGGCGTGAATGGGAAAGCTCCACTGCGTGCGCTCAAAGGTTTTCAACGCATTTCATTGAAAGCTGGTGAAACCAAACTTGTACACTTTACACTTAGTGCGGAAGACCTATCCCTTGTTAATGAAACCAATGGTCAGTTATACCAGCCAAAGGGAAAGGTGAGTATCAGTGTGGGTGGCGGGCAACCAGGAGTAAGCAATAAAACAACGAGCAATGTGATCACGAAACTTATCTCTATTCAATAATCCGGTATGAAAAAATTAGTCACAATATCACTGGTACTGTTTATTGCATTGAATTCTTCTGCCCAGGTAAAACTTCCGCAGTTGATACGCGACAGCATGATCCTGCAAAGGGATGAAAAAATAAATCTCTGGGGATGGGCATCTCCCAATGAAAAAGTGAATATCCGCTTCAATGGAAAAGCATATAAAACTACGGCAGACAAAAGTGGCAACTGGAAACTGCAATTACCTCCCACTAAAGCCGGTGGCCCTTACACAATGGATATAATAGCAAGCAATAAGATCACCTTACGTGAAATCCTTTTTGGTGATGTATGGTTTTGCAGTGGACAATCCAATATGGTCCACCAGATGAACATTCATGATGTCACCTATGCCAGGGAAATCGCAGAAGCAAATTATCCGCAGATCAGGCAATTCTGGATACCGACGCTGACCAGTCTTCAGGGTCCTCAGCCTGATCTGACAACCGGCAACTGGAAACCAGCAGTAGGTGATGAAGTAAGGCCGTTTTCTGCAGTCGCTTATTTCTTTGCAAAAAAGATTTATGAAAAATATAAAGTGCCTGTTGGTATCATTAATGCCAGCGTCGGGGGCACACCTATCCAGGCATGGACGAGTGAGGAGGGATTGAAAGATTTTCCGGCGCTGTCAACAACGATCGAAAAAAATAAAGACACAGCTTACATCAACAGCTTTAACCGCAGGTCAACGGGGAACAGGCCACCAGCTCCTGTTGATGCAGGCCTGGCCACTACCCCTAAATGGTATGACCCCGCCTATACACCCAAAGGCTGGCGCATGATCAATATTCCCGGCTACTGGGAAGATCAGGGCATCAGAGACCTGAATGGCGTGGTTTGGTATAGAAGGGAAATAACCATTCCGGCTTCGATGGCCGGTAAGCCAGCTAAAGTTTTCCTGGGAAGAATTGTAGATGCAGACGAGTTATATATTAATGGAAAACAGGTTGGCAATACTACATACCAATATCCGCAGCGCAGATACAATGTGCCTGCATACCTGTTGAAAGCCGGTAAAAATATTTTTGTTGTTCGTGTTACCAATACGAATGGCAAAGGCGGTTTTGTACCTGATAAACCTTATTGTATTTTTTCAGGAGCTGATACCATTGACCTGAAAGGTTACTGGGAATATAAAGTAGGGGCCGTATTCCCTCCTGTAAGTGGCGGTGGACCAGGTGGCATCAGTGCACAAAACCAACCCGCCGCTTTATATAATGCCATGGTGGCGCCTGAGATCAACTATACAATAAAAGGTTTTTGCTGGTACCAGGGGGAAGCCGATACCTGGCAGCCTAAGCAATATGAAAAACTTATGGGGGCACTGATCAATGATTGGCGTATTAAATGGAAACAGGGCACACTCCCTTTCCTCTTTGTACAGCTTCCCGGTTTCATGGAATACAATTACCTGCCTTCAGAAAGCAACTGGGCAGGGTTAAGAGAATCGCAATTAAAATCACTGGCCGTTCCCAACACCGGTATGGCTGTCGCTATTGATCTGGGAGAATGGAATGATATTCATCCGGACAATAAAAAAGATGTGGGCGAACGGCTGGCTCTCGCTGCATTGAAACTGGCATATAAAGAAGATATCGTTTATTCAGGCCCGCTGTATGAATCATCCACTATCGAAGAGAAAAAGATCATTATCAGCTTCACGAATACCGGCAGCGGATTAATGACCAATGATGGCGAAGTTCCATCATCCTTTGCCATTGCAGGTGAGGATAAAAAATTTGTATGGGCTTCTGCAAAGATCGAAGGAAATAAAGTGGTGGTATGGAATGATGCAGTTGCCAATCCGAAATATGTACGTTATGCATGGGCCGATAACCCTTTAGATCCGAATTTATATAATAAAGAAGGGTTGCCGGCCTCTCCTTTCAGAACAGACAATTAAACCGGCCATAGCGAGCCGTGAATTGAAGTATGAGAAAACGGGAAGAAATTATAAAGATCAGCGCTTTACTTTCTTGAGAAATTCATTTTGCAGGTCATTGATCATACTATCATATCCCTTTCTGTCTGTAAAAGCAGCAGGGTTGTACTTATCACCGGGTTTGTGTTTGGTATGAAGCCCAAACTGGCTGGCATGTGAAGAAAGCCAGATATCGAATGACTGCTTTTTTAATGCATTCAACGTGTATTCATAATCTTTAGCGATACCGGGATAGGCCGGTATGTCTGAAAAGCTTTTTTCTGTAACTATCGTGGGCATATTGGCGATCAGCACCCGGTAGGATCTCCGTTTGTCCTTAACATCGAACAGATAACTGCAGGAACCTTTTGTATGACCCGGGTGGTGAAGCATTGTAAGATGCATGCCGCCCAGTGATATCGTGTCTTCATCGTGCAACACACGATCAATCTTAACAGGCTCATAAGCACTTTCATTGCCGCCAAGTGCATAGTCTGAGCGGCCGCCATCTGCCACCACACTTGAATCTCCGCTGTCTACCATCATTTGTGCGCCGGTCATTCTTTTGATCTCCGCCATTGCTCCCATGTGGTCATAATGCGCCTGGGTTGTCAACAGTATCCTGATATCCTTAAATTTAAAGCCAAGCGATTCCACACCAGCCCTGATCAGGGATGCCGAAGCGGCAAGCCCTGTATTTATAAGGATATGGCCTTGTGGCGTGGTGATGAGATAGGAAGCAAGATCATATGTGCCCACATAATAAAGATTGCCTGCTATCTGAAAAGCCGGATAAGGCTTTGCCCATTCAGATGGCACATTTGAAGGTTCTGTTACTTTTTGGGCGGTTGCAAGAAATCCGATAATTACCAGGCTTATTGCCAGTATGGTCTTTTTCAGTACGCATCTATACATACTGTAAAAATACATAAAAGCATCCCTCCTTTTATTTACATTTCAACAATATTAAGCGTGCCTTGCACATTATAAGGTGTTCCGCTCCAATACACCCAACCATCTACATATATCTGGCCTCCTCCCAGCGATATCACATCACCCCACCATAAAAGACTATAGGCTCCTCCTACTCTATGGTTCACACTATAACTCATAGGAAGGTTCAGGTCATAAAAATAAACGGTTGGATATATTCCATTGGGATCAGTCCAGACAGCAACCGCATTGAGCATTTTTGCCTGGGCTTCTGTTTTTATGTTCGTTGGATTTTTAAAGGACATTAAGGAAACGCTGAGCGTTAATGCCAGTAAAAGGATCATGTGTCTTAATTTCATAGCAAGAGATTTAAGGTTTAATAATTGGATAGGCAGAGGGATGCTGAAAACAATTTGCTTCAAATTGGTCAACTTTCCATACCAAATTCCGGATTTGATCAATAACCCCTAGCAGGTTTAAGGATATCCTGGTATTTATGAGCAGGTAACAGCTTTAAGTTCCTTTTAGAAGGCTTTAGCCGGTAAAGCACTTTTGCCCAATACTCCGTTCTTTACCATGTTCTTTACAATCAACTGGCCGTATTCATGCCCTAATGCTTCCGAGCTGGAAGGGGCGAATGATTGTGTTTGTACAGAATACACCAAATGCTGATCGCTCAGGTCATACAAATTGCTTTCCCAGAAATACCTGGTATCTGTAACATAATATCCTGGTTCGTAAATGCGGCGCTGGAGGGTGCCATAGTATCCCCAAAATCGGTTGTAATAGTAACCATAGGGTGAATACATGATACGGCCGGGTATATATCTCCGCTCCTTCTCTTTATCCAGCAATACAATAGTGATCACCGCATCAACGCCACTACTTTTTAATTTGGCGAGCGCGCCCTGCTCATCCATCTTATCAAATCCTTTTGGTCCATATTCGTTATATGCCGATACAGCGTTATAACCCAGTTCCCTCAGGTCACCAACAAGATGGTTTTCCATTTGCTCCTGCAACGAACGGTCACTTTCTTTAATAAGACCAATCACAAGTATTTTATTATATTTTCTTTCGCCAGCGTCTGAGGCTTTCCATGCAGAAGTGATCCTGGAACTGGCACAACCGGCCAGCAATAGTATCAGGAACGGCGCCCATAATATTCTTTTCATGTCGTTTGTTTTAATGGTTCAGTGCAAGCTATCCCCGAAATTGCCAGCCACGAATGATACCCATCATCATCTGTAAAGACTAATATCAGTTACAGGCATACCATTATGTAGCACAACGGCTGGTCACACTGAACGGAATGGATAATATCTGCGGTCAGCAAAATGACTGACCAAAAACATTGTTATCCTCTTTCCCATCTGATTACCTTACAATATCAAAAAATTTCACCCCTCCGAAAACATCCCCTCTCTGAAGACTTTCTGCATCCTCTGATTCTGAATATCCGCCCTCGCTTATAACCTTATCTTTTAACCATTCAATTTTCAATCATGAAAAGAAACAACTGCTACACCAATTCTATTCTTATGGCCTTATTGTTTTTTTTGATCTCCGGATGCCGGAAAGTATATGATTACGTTGAAACTCATCCCGGAACAGAAATCAAACCATGCGGCATCTCACAATTTATTTACAGTTCGATTTATAGCGATTATCCTGATACCCTGACTTTCACCTACAATCTTCTTGGAGACCCTGTCAAGGCGGTCAGGCCGGAACCCAGGACCGGCGCCCCTAATTTTTTATTCCGGTATAAAAATGGCCGCCTGTCCGAATTCATTGGTGTTTACGGGAATGGTACCACCACAGAGAACTGGCACCGCTATTTCTATAATGCAGCCGGCCGGGTCACGGTCGACTCTGTTTATATCTTTGCAGATATAGTAAACGGCTCACCTTCCAATCCATTTGACCGTTATGCAGTTACATTTATCTATGACAGTAAAAACAGGATCATCCAGGAAGAGAATACTTATTCCGACGGGTCCACTTATACACAAACCTATCAGTATAATGCTGACGGCAATAGGGTTGGGCCAACTTATGGACAAGGAGTTTCATTCCGGAGAAGCAATAAAATATGGATGTTCCTTGATCGGGATTATAGTATTAATGACAGAACAGGTAGTGAATCCTATAATTCATTTCAAATGCCAACATCGATTAACCTGGGAGCACAGTCAACCGATGATTTTCTCGGCAATTATTACAATACCGCCCGGATAAGATATCTGTGTGATGGGAGGAATTAACACAGACCGATAACAACAATTTTAACTATAAGAAGCAGCAGGCGGATTTCTCCTGCCGCTTCTTATAATCATCTCAACAAGCACATTTACTGATAATGTGCTTTCATAAAAAATATTCTTATGCGCTACACTGATCTGCAACATACCGAAGCCCACCATAATGAATGGCTTAGTTCTCTCGGTTTTTATAAAGAAGACCTCGATATTCTTACCACACGCCTCAATGAAGTGGCCGGCAAAAACACAGGAGAAGAGGCAATGAAAAATGTTGAACATTTCGAGAACCTGCTTGAGATACAGCGACAAAATATCAGTAAGCTCGAGCATCGCATTAGGTCCAATATGCATGCTTCCGCTGTTGAAGTAAAGCATCATGCCGGTAAAGTAGATGAAACAGTTGCCGGTGAAATGAAGATACTTGAAAGAGAGATGGCGGATTTTGAAAAAAATATCAGCCAGTTAAGAAAAGATTTCAATCTCTTCCTATCTGAATGGATGTAAAAGGGGAAATGATTTGTAAATTACGATCATTGCGTGTCGGCAGAGTTAACAAATTGCAAATTAACAGCTACGCAATAGGTAATCCCAGGTATATTACAGACTTTACGTATCTTATTTGTGAATGAGGAAACCGGTCGCAATAGTATTTCTTTTTGTATATATGGCAGCTGTCTTTCAACTTGAGCAGCTTGCAAAGTTCCCTGTTCTTTTTCAGCATTATAAAGAACATATCAGGATGGAAGGAAAGATCTCCTTTGCCGCCTTTCTGAAAGAGCATTATGTTCAGGACAACCCTTCTGATCCTGATTATGATTATGCCCGCGACAGGCAACTGCCTTTTAAAACCTGCCCTCATCACTTCTTCATGCTGATGACAGCTGCCGCTGCACCAAAACTTGTAGCGGAGGAGGTTAAAGTTACTACAGATGACCTGCTCACTTATACCAGCCCGCCGGATGACAGCCGGCTGTTCAACTCTTTTGCAGGCAATATATTTCAGCCGCCGCGTACCGGCAGCTGACCCTTTTCTGTTATCCTTACTTAAAGCAATAATTGTTTTATTCCATCACATTACTTCTTAAAGTATGAAATATATTCTAATGGCATGGCTATGCCTGTCGGTCCCATTTTCCCAGGATTGGTTGACAGATTTGCAGAAAGCCAGCGATATTGCAAAAGACCAGCAGAAACTGATATTGCTCAATTTCTCCGGATCTGATTGGTGCGCCCCGTGTGTCCGGCTGAAAAAGGAGATCTTTCAAACTACAGAATTCAATGAAGTGGCTGCAGGCTCTCTCGTGTTAGTTAACGCAGATTTCCCCCGGAGCAAGAGAAACCAACTGAGCAAGGAGCAGCAGCGACTGAATGACGGACTCGCTGACCGGTATAATCCATCCGGTAAATTTCCCTATACATTACTTCTTACCGCTAAAGGAAAAGTATTGTATACGTGGGATGGGTTTCCTTCCGACGGAAAGACCGCTTTTCTGGAAGAACTAAACAAGCTCTGTACCCAAAAAAGCCCTTAACCATAAGATATGAAAGAGTATAAACAGGCAGCCCGTTTAATGGGGAATCATTTTGAGATCACTGTGGTGGCAGATAATGAGCCGATTGCCTTTGATGCGATCAATGCAGGCTTTAATGAAATAAGACGCATCGAAAAACTACTCACCACTTTTGATGATAACAGCCAGGTGAATCAGGTGAATGCCCTGGCAGGGATTGAACCGGTAAAAGTTGATCGCGAAGTGCTTGAACTCGTAAAGCGGTCATTGCGGCTTTCAGATATTACTGACGGCGCTTTTGATATTACATACGGATCAATTGATAAAAGTCTTTGGAATTTTGATCGTTCGATGACGGAGCTCCCCTCCTCCAGTACAGCGAGGAGAATGATCCGGCTGATCAATTACCGGAACGTTATCATCAATGACCGGGAGAGCACCATCATGCTGAAGGAAAAAGGCATGCGGATAGGCTTTGGCGGTATCGGCAAAGGTTATGCCGCAGAAAAAGCAAAGGCCTTACTGCAGCATGCAGGTATCCGGGGCGGCATCATTAATGCTTCCGGCGATCTGGCAACCTGGGGCGCAGATGGCGAAGGCAAAGACTGGACAGTAGGGATCAGCAATCCTGATAATCCGTCGGAAGTTTTTTCCTGGTTGCCTTTGAAAGAAATGGCTATTGCCACTTCAGGCAATTATGAAAAATATGTCATCATCAACGGTCAGAAATACTCCCACACCATTAATCCCAAAACCGGATTACCTGTAACAGGCATCAAAAGCGTCACCATTATGGCACCTAATGCCGAACTGGCAGATGCAATGACAACGCCCATTATGATCATGGGCGTAAAAGCAGGACTTAACATGATTAACCAGATAAAGGGGATTGCCTGTATTCTTATCGACGATCATAATCAGATTTATTCATCTTCAAACATCCGTTTACAATGAAACATACAACCAGCATTTTCCGCATACTTCCAGCGATGGCTTGTGCGGGCATTCTATTCCTATCTTCCTGCACTACCGTAAAGGAATACCAGAAAAATAAGTTAAACGACGGTGAAATGACCTTAGGCAACCGGAAAGTAGAAAAAACAGAACTCAGCTTTCAATCTTACCGTGAAGGAGCTTCCGGTGCTAATGCAGGAAAATCCGGTGGCGGCTGCGGCTGTAATTAATTCATACAAGCAAGCAATTTATGAAAAGAATATTTCTCACTGCCGCCGGTCTCTTTGCATTGGTCCAGCTCTTTGCACAGCAAAAAGATACAACCGGCTTTCAGGCAAGAAAACTAAAACTGGATGAAATCAACCTTGTATCCAGTTATTATCATCAGAATGGGAATAATGCAGCCGTAACCGGCGGCATCGGGTCCCAGAAACTTTCTGATATCGCAAATGTATTTGACGTGAAGCTCGTTGGATATGATAAAAAAGCAAGAAAGCATTCACTGGATGCAGAACTTGGTATTGATCATTACACATCTGCTTCCTCTGACAAAATTGACCTGAAAAGCAATTCCTCGGCTTCACATGCCGACACCCGCTTCTACCCTTCTCTGACCTGGACAGTCGAGAACGAACAAAAGGGACATTCCATTGCTATCGGTCTTTCTTCTTCCACAGAATTCGATTATCAATCTTTTGGTGGCAACATCAGTTATTCCAGGAAAACAAAGAATAGGAGCGGGGAGTTCACTGGCAGATTGCAGATCTATCTCGACCAGGTAAAGCAGGTGCTGCCAACTGAGTTAAGAGCGGGTGGCCCCGATGAAGAACATTATCCAGGTAAAAACCGCAACACGGTCGCGGGTTCATTTTCCTGGTCGCAGATCATCAACCAACGTTTACAGATAGCGATACTGGGAGACCTCGTACAACAAAACGGTTTTTTAAGTCTGCCCTTCTATCGCGTTTATTTCAATGATGGGTCTGTACACCAGGAGAAGCTGCCTGATAGCCGGTTCAAGATCCCTATCGGCTTCCGTGCCAACTATTTTCTGGGCGATAATTTTATTCTGCGAAGTTATTACCGGTACTATACAGATAACTGGGGGATACGCTCACATACTGCAGAGTTGGAGGTACCGGTAAAGCTCAATGCTTTCCTGTCGGTAAGTCCATTCTACCGGTATTATACGCAAACGGCCGTGAAGTACTTTGCACCTTATGGTGAACATACAGGCCAGCAAGCGTATTATACGAGTAACTATGACCTTTCAAAATTCAACAGTTCATTTTTGGGGGCAGGCATCCGATGGTTGCCGCCACAGGGAATATTAGGATGGCAGCATTTTAATATGATCGAATTGAGGTATGGGCATTACAAGAAGAATATTGACCTGCAATCAAACATAGTATCCCTGAACCTGCGATTTAAATAAGGAATATGCCGGCCATGTGCCGGCATATTTTATTAAGGACAAGTCTCTTTGATCACCTTACTTTACCTGAAGCCATATCAATCGCCTTGATCAACTGAACATCTTTACACAAAAGGATATGGTCGATTGTTGGGGTAATTATATAATCCGGAATAACTCCCCGGTCTTTATATGTCGATGCTTTAACGTCGTTTATATACTTGAATTTAGGTATGATTATATTTATTTTGCTATTGGGCAGTTCTGCCTTTATTGTTTCCCCTGATGTATTCCCATAATACCCGCCACCCGTTTCTTCACCAATGAACTTTCCCCTGTTATTACTTTTTGCGATTGAGGAAAAATCTGCTGTGGTGGAAAAACTCAACCCATTAATCAAGAAAAAGATCTTTCCGCTAAAAGAATTCTTTTGTGGCTGTTGCATCCCAAGAAGGGTATTTTCCTTAGATGAAACTTTATTGGTAGTAGATTCAATTGAAGAGAAATATTTAAAAGGCTCCTTTGTCAAATAAGAATAGAGCAAAGCGCCATACGAATCAGCACCACCGGCGTTCCCCCGCAGGTCGATGATCAACTTATTGATCTTCCTGATACCGATCTCGCTAAATGATGTGCTGAGAAATTCACTGAAGTTGTATTTTCCCGAAAGCCGGTTGTCATCAAATGTTCTGATAGTAAGTAAAGCAATGTTTCCCGGTAGAAAATCCAGCTGCAAATCCTTAGTTGTACCTGATCCACACTTTTTATCGCATTCAAAATTTTTTATGAATTCAGGTCGTATAATCGTTGTTCCATTTTTCCCCTCCTTCGTTTTATATTTAACAATAAATGAATCTTTATTGCCAAAAATCCAATTATAAAGAAATGGGAAGGCCCCATTGTTCAGTGTCTGTTGCTTTTTAGTTTCAATCCTTCCATCAGAAGGCAGGTACTGAAACAGCTTTTCCCTGATTTCACCTGCCGGGTTATTGTCGATTGATAAAATTTCCATCCCGACAGAAAGTTCTTCAATTCTGCTGCAAAGCACGTACGCCTTTTTATCAATAAAATAGACATAAGCAGGAAACATTTTTTCCCTTTCACTGTAATAACTCATTAAAAGCTTCGGGATGTTCGTCCCTGTATGCCCATCTTCAATATTGCTTATCACAAACATGATCGATTTAGCAAATTCGAACGGAGACATTGGATGATTTAATTTGGAAAAACAACTATCAAACAGGTTATCCAAAATAATTTTGTTTTTGTAACGGTATAATCCTGCATGTTCCTGCTGGAGTGCTTTACGGAAAAATGCAAAATCCTGTTGTAGCAATACCGGCTCTATTTCGTTAAATTTCTGTTGAGCAGAAATCGGATGAATAAATGACATGAACGATACGATAAAGGCAATATATATTCCAGCCATGCGTGAGTGTTGTTGATTGTGAGATTTGACGCAACAGTTCCTTAAATGTTGCAAAACTGACCGGTTTTATTTTGTATTGATTTTCAGCTCACTAGCATTTAGCATCCCTTTATCGATTACCTGTCTCCGCTCGTCGATTCCGTTTCACTATCTGTATCAGTATTCATCCTGAAAATTTTCCATTAACCTTTCCTAAAAAATAAACCTCTCCAAAAAGAGAGGTTTTATTTTTATTCTACCACCTAATTCATTTATCTCACTACCGGGAACTGACTTATACGCAACACCGTAAATCCATAAGGCACCAGCCGGATGATCTCGGACTGTTGTTCCTTCAGGTATGAAATAGGGCTATAAGGCAATGGCCCCGCAGTTTCATTATACAACTGCCATTCCGGTATCCGCTTGCCTTTTGTCACCAATTCGATGGGGGCATTGTTCAGTGTCCATGGGTAAGTTTTTTTGTTACGGTTGATCTTCACTTCAAAGCCGGTCTGCGGAGACTTGATTGCTTCTTCCAAAAGTCCGAAATTCCAGGGTGATGATGGGCGCACTTCGCGATAGTCGCCATATCGGTCGGTACCCTTTACATTCTTCCAGTCTTCTTCGATCCTGAGCGCATACAACAACGGGCCTCTTTCAACAGCGATGGAATTATTGAACCAGCGGCTGGTAGAAACTTCCATCGGCAACTCAAGTTCCACCACATCGCCGCCAGACCATGTACGGTTTACACGCGTTACCTGGTTGCCTGCAGGTTCGTCCCATATTTCACCATTCACTTTTATCACTGCTTTTTTGCACCAACCAGGAATACGCAGATGTAACGGAAACCTTACCTTCCCCTGCGAACGAAGGGTGAAGCGTATCTTGTTTTCAAAGGGATAATTCGTTTCTTCTATGAATTTGACTTTCGTTCCACCAGCAACCTCAGCAGTCACTTCACTGCTGCTGTATTGCAGCGCCGCCAGCCCCTGATCATCGGAAGCCAACCAGAGGTTTTGCACAAATTTGGGCCAGCCCTGGTGCATATTGCAAGTGCAGCAAGGGAAACCGGTCAGTACGCCAAAGCACTGGTCAGTGCCATCATAAGGTGTAACGAAGTTGCGGTTATGACGGCTCACCATCACCTGGTTGGCCTGCTGATAATACTGCCTGCCCATATAATCTCTTTCAATCTGTGCAGGCAGGGTATTGTATGCCAGTTTTTCCAGGTGGTCCATCATGCTCAGGTTGCCGGTGATGGCGATCATGTTCTCCAGCGAGTACATCATCTCCACTGTTGAACAGAGTTCTGAACCAAGCACCGGATCAGCACCACGGGTCAGTTCATCGGCACCATACATGCCCTGTGCCTGTCCGAGGTACAGTTTGATATCACTGAAAGCGCGGTCTACCGACTCCAGGTATTTTGCCTCCGGATGTTGCTGGTAATAGATCACCGGTTCCTTGATCCCCTGTGCCAGGTTCACACAATGGAAACTGTAAGGCGTGGACACTGCCTTGGTGTAAAGGAAAGTGCCGGTCCAGTCGTGGGACTGTTTATGAATAATATCAGCCAGTTCCAGCAAAAATTTTTCACCTGTAATATTATAGAGCCAATAAACCACCAGCAGGTTATCACCACCGCGCTGCGATCCCCACCAGCTATAGTGCCCGAGTGGTGTTGCCGGCAGGGTTTTTAACTGATAGCGGCTGTATTTCAGCATCAGGTCGATCACTCTTTTATCTCCGGTGGCATCATAGTATTGCTGCAGCACTTTCAGCATAACCATCTTTGGCCACCAGTCGCGGGCGCGGTCTCGCTGTAAACCTTGCTCAGGTGCAGGCTCTTTTTCAGGGGGAACAGGTCCGAAATAACCGTCTTCCATTTGATTGTTAAGTGCCCATTCTATCCAGGTCTGCGCTTTGGCTTTCAGTTCAGCATCATCGAGGATATAAGCCAGTGGCACCAATCCATCGAGCCAGTAAGGTCCGCGTTCCCATACATCACCATCACCTCCCAGCCAGCCATTACGCTTGCCGAGCACATGGGGATAGAGCTCATCCAATTTACCACCCATACCATTCTTCATGGTCACCAGTTGCTCCCGCAACCAGCCGGTAGGTTTTATGCTGCCGATCGGCAACTGCACATACGGTTTTGCTTTAAGTGGGTATCGGTTCTGCACCGGTTTTGCAGTGTCGGACTCCACAATGGGTAAGGCATTAACAGTCATAGTCATAAGATTCAGCGTCAGTAAATAAATAAATACTCTCTTCATTTCATTGGGTTAAAGGTCATTTACCACTTATCACAGATTTTTTGTTAAGATTCTAAGGGTAAAGCCTGATTTAAAAACATTTGATAAATTGCAGGATGCCGTATCATGCCATCACGATAAAGGATCTTGCCAAAAAACTCAACATTTCCGTTTCCACGGTATCCCGTGCACTTCGCAACACAACCGACATTAACGCAGAAACCAAACGCGCTGTCCTGGAACTGGCCAAAGAACTCGGCTATGAGCCCAATGTGATGGCACAAGGCCTTGTGAAACGGAAAACAAAGATCATTGGGGTCGTCGTTCCTGTCATCCACTCCAACTATTTCTCCCAGGCGCTCAGCGGTATGACCGAAGTAGCCAGTGAATTTGATTATCACCTGATGTTTTGCCAGAGCAACGAAAGTGCTGAGGAAGAGATCAAGTGCATCAAAAAACTGCTGGCCTGCCATGTAGACGGATTACTGATATCGGTTTCTAAAGACACCAGCAACTCCGCCGAGCTCGAAAAAGCAAAACGGATGGACATCCCCATCGTAATGTTCGACCGCACCTTGCTGGACTTTCCGTGCAACAAGGTAGTGGTAGACGAATACGAAGGCGCTTTCCGGGCTGTTGAGCACCTGATCAAAAAAGGCTGCAAACGTATTGCTCATGTTGCCGGACCGGTAAACACTTCTGTTTCCGTGAACCGCATGAACGGTTATCTTGATGCGCTCGACAAATACGGGTTGAAGCGCGACAGTAACCTCATTTACCAT
>DATAJQ010000248.1:0-18023 GCA_036262095.1 Chitinophagaceae bacterium
TACAGGCCCTGTTACAGTCTCACTCATACTATTCGATTCCGGCAAATTTACGATTAAAAGTTTAAGATACTTATCTGATCAGGTTTTCCCACAAAGACGACAAAGGCCACAAAGAAATATTATTGCTCCGGGGCTCCTTTATTCCAGCTTTATGGCATAGTAAAAAATAAATCATAATATTTCTTTGTGGCCTTTGTCGTCTTTATGGGAAAACCATTCAAACCAGGTCAATAGTAATATAATGTACCTCTGTTTATTTTATACAATTTGTTCCTTATTTTCTATCAGACATTTATCTCTCCCATTTTCAGGAAAATAATGATGAAGTCGTACTTTCACCAACCCAAAATTCCTTCTATGATAAAAATCCTTCTTGTTGGCGCTTTTACCGCCTTCACAACCATCCTGCATGCCCAGTATGGTACTGAGCCAGTGAAACTGACTGATATGCTGAAGATAAAAACAGTTAATGCAGTGTCGCTCAGCCAGGACGGAAGCAAAGCCCTGATCGGCCTCACCACTATAGAGCCCGACGGTGATGGTAAAGGAGAGTATAAATACACCAGCCAGCTCTGGCTGGCCCCATCAGATGGAAGCGTGGCCCCCAGGATGCTCACTGGAAAGGAAAATGCTTCCCAGGCTGCCTGGAGTCCCGATGGAAAACAACTTGTTTTTGTGCGGGTTACCGAAGGAAAACCCCAGTTATTCCTGCTGTCTTTCGATGGTGGTGAAGCCCGGCAACTGACCCGTTCAAAATACGGTGCAAGCGCCCCCCGATGGAGCCCTGACGGAAAACAGATCCTTTTCTCCGGCAGCATTTCTTTCCGCGACTTGCTGAAGGATTCAGTTCTCAATCCCGGCAAAGGCATTCCCAAATGGGCTTTTGAAAAACCCGGCCTAACCAATAGCCAGACATTCAACCCTTCCACTGCCAAAGCAGATCCTGACGGCAATCTGGAAGAAGCCAGAGCCTGGCTCGACAATAATGTTATTGACCGCAAAGCCAAAGTGGCCACCAAGCTCAATTTCCAGGATGAAATGGATGTGAATACCGATATGAGCTTCAGTCATTTCTTTATCACAGGCATTCTCCCTGATTCTAAACCTGTAGCGCTCACCAAAGGATTTTTCCGGATCGGTGGTGCTGATTTCACACCCGATGGCAAACAGATCATTTTCACCGGCAGCCTCGATTCAGTGCAGCATCCGGACAGAGTGCTGGAAAGTTCTATTTATTTAATGAACACAGATGGCAGCCAGTTGACTACTTTATTAAGTGAGAAAGGGAAAAGTTTTTCCGCTCCCAAAATTTCCAATTCCGGTCAATGGCTTGCTTATAATTACAGCCCTGTATCATTTGTAACAATACCTGTGCTGGCCATTAAGCCATTCAAAGGAACAGGTACTACCACTGATATTCCATTCGATCGCAATAAAGGAAACTATACATGGAGCGATGATGATAAATTCCTTTATTTCTCTGCACAAAGCAATGGCGGCGCTCCTATTTACCGCCTTGATATGAAAACAAAGAAGATAGATCAGTTAACGGATTACAATAGCGGCACAATTGATTTTGACGTGCGGGGCAATAAACTTGTTTTTGCCAGAACTGAAGTAGAGAACCCTTCTGAATTATATACTGCAGATGCCAGTGCAAAGAATATCAAACGGATCAGCGATTTCAATACAGGCTGGCTGAAAAGCAAAAAACTTTCTTTCCCGGAAAAACAAAGTTTTGTAAACGACAAGGGATTGACCGTTGAATATTGGGTGATGAAGCCAACCAATTATGAAGCCGGTAAAAAATATCCTTTGTTATTGGAGATACATGGCGGCCCTTCTGCCATGTGGGGACCAGGAGAAGCAAGCATGTGGCATGAATACCAGTATTTCTGCAGCAAAGGTTATGGTGTGGTATACAGCAATCCCCGCGGAAGCGGTGGTTATGGCCTGAATTTCCTGCAGGCAAATGTTAAAGACTGGGGCAAAGGCCCTACCAGTGATGTGCTTACCGCACTGGATAAAACAGTGGCACAAGGCTGGGCCGACACTTCACGCCTTATGGTAACAGGTGGCTCTTATGCCGGATACCTTGTGGCCTGGATCATTTCACATGATAACCGTTTCAAAGCAGCCTGTGCACAAAGAGGCGTATATGACCTTGCCACATTCTTTGGTGAAGGTAATGCCTGGAGGCTGGTGCCAAATTATTTCGGAGGCTATCCATGGGAAGATTCCGTAAAGGTCATACTCCAGAGAGAATCACCTATCAACTATGTACAGAACATTCATACCCCATTTATCATTTTTCATGGAGAAAATGACCGGCGCACAGGATTTGTACAAAGCGAAATGCTTTATCGCAGCCTGAAAGTGCTGAACCGCCCGGTGGAATATGTACGTCATCCCGGCGGCACGCATGAATTAACCAGAAGCGGCAACAACCGTCAGCGGATGGACCAGATGCTGCGCACCTGGGAATTCTTTGAACGATGGATCAAGGATGGCGGCCGGTAATAAACCCCGGCAGCTATTTGTTTGTTATTGCTTTGGCTTGATTATAATAACTTGCAGTCTGGAATTCAAAAGTAAAAAATCAAAATGCAAAATATCATGCAGGATGTTTTGCATGCGATCCGTGCTTTTAAACTGTTTGCCTCTGAATTAATGTGTTCTTCACTACAAGGATTTTTGAATTTTACATTTTTAATTTTGACTCAATTTGAATTATGGAAAATAAATCATTCGATTTCGGCATGGTTGGCCTCGGTGTAATGGGGCGCAATCTTTTGCTGAACATAGCAGATCATGGCTTTGCAGCTATTGGCTTTGATAAAGACAGTACAAAAGGCGGCTTACTCGAGTCTTCTGCTACGCCCGGCACGAAAGTAAAAGGAGTCTCCACCCTGGAGGATATGGTATCCCGGTTAAAAACACCCCGCAAGATCATGATGCTGGTGCCGGCAGGCCCTGCAGTGGATGCTGTGATCAATGATCTGTTGCCACTGGTAGAACCCGGTGATATCATTATTGACGGAGGCAACTCACATTTCTCCGATACATTGAGAAGGATCAAATCGCTGGAAGGAAAGAATATTCATTTCATGGGAATGGGAGTAAGCGGCGGTGAACATGGCGCCCGCACAGGCCCCAGCATTATGCCCGGTGGTGATGTGGAAGCATGGAAAGAAGTGAAACCAATTCTCGAAGCTGTATCAGCTAAAGTAAATAATGAACCCTGTGTGGCTTATATGGGTAAAGATGCCGCCGGCCATTATGTGAAAATGGTGCATAATGGTATTGAATATGCCATCATGCAACTGATCAGTGAGGTATATGATTTTATGAAACGCGGATTGGAAATGGACAATGCCGCCATCCATACAGTGTTCAAAGAATGGAATGAAGGCGAGCTCCAATCTTTCCTGATGGAGATCACTGCCAGCATTTTCACCAAAAAAGATGATAATGGCAGCGGATATCTTGTAGATGCCATTCTTGATAAAGCAGGATCAAAAGGTACCGGCAAATGGACCTCACAGGAAGCCATGAACCTGCCTGTATCATTACCCACGATCGATATGGCTGTAGCTATGAGGGATATTTCCGGCTACAAAGATGAACGCATGGAAGCAGCAGAGATCTATAAGCCAAAGATCAAATCTTTTGCTGCCAATAAAGAAAAAATACTGCCTCAATTAAAGGATGCGCTTTATGCAGCTACATTGATCTGCTATGCACAGGGGCTTGCCATGCTGCAAAAAGCGTCAGCAGAACATAAGATGGACATTCCGCTGAAAGATGTAGTGAAGATCTGGAGAGGCGGTTGTATCATCCGCTCTTCCATGCTCGAAATATTTACCGCCGCCTATAAAAAGAATGCAGCACTCCCGAACATCCTGCTCGATAAAAAAATCGCTTCACTCATTAAGAAGAAACAAACAGGATTAAGGAAATCGGTGCAGCAATACAGCGCTGCAAAAATTCCCGCTGCTGCATTGATGAGTTCCCTGGCTTACCTGGATGCTTATACCAGTGCGCGCCTGGCCACCAACCTGATACAAGCGCAACGCGATTTCTTTGGCGCCCACACTTATCAGCGGATCGATAAGGAAGGAAGCTTCCACACAGAATGGGAATAAACTATCAGTTAAAAATTATTTATGGATACCAGAAAGAATCTACCCCCCACCATCATTTTTATCTTTGGTGGCAGCGGCGACCTCACCAAACGCAAGCTCATCCCTGCGTTATATAACCTCTATCTCGACAATTTTTTACCAGAAAAACATATCGTGGTCGGCATCGGCCGCTCCCCTTCTTCTGATGAGGATTACAGGGCAAAACTGCTGGAAGGTGTGCAGGAGTTTTCCCGCCGGAAAGAGAAAACAGAAAAATGGCCTGAATTCTCCAGGAATGTTTTTTATCAATCTCGCGACCTGGAGGATGATGGCTCTTACAAAGGCATTTACGAGTATATCAAAGAAAAAGGAACAGAATGGGGAGCACAGCCCAATGTGATGTTCTATCTTTCTGTAGCGCCTCAGCTCGCTCCTGTTATTGCAACCAAACTAGCTCAACATAAGATCTGCGATGATACGCAGCACACACGTATTGTTTTTGAAAAGCCGTTTGGTCATGACCTCGAAAGTGCCAGGGAATTGAACAGGCTACTCGATAGCTTATTCAAGGAAGAGCAGATATACCGCATTGATCATTATCTCGGTAAAGAGACCGTTCAGAATATCCTTGCTTTCCGTTTTGCCAATGCCTTATTCGAACCGATCTGGAACAATCATTATATTGATCATATCCAGATCACGGCTTCTGAAACGATCGGCGTGGAAGACCGGGGAGGATACTATGATCAATCCGGTGCGCTGAGAGATATGGTGCAAAATCACGTGCTGCAATTGCTTTGTATGATCGCCATGGAGCCACCTACATCTTTCGACTCAAATGAGATCCGCAATAAAAAAGTGGATGTGCTTTCTGCCATTCGCCGGATCAATGTGGAAGATGTGCATGAAAATGCTGTGCGGGGGCAATACGCTCCAGGCTGGCAAAAAGCAAATGAAGTGCCGGGCTACCGCCAGGAAAAAGGGGTTAACGCTGAATCACCTGTTGAAACATTTGTAGCAGCCAAATTCTTTATCGATAACTGGCGCTGGAAAAATGTTCCTTTCTATATCCGGACAGGTAAGCGCTTGCATGAAAAGATCACGCTTATCACCATTCAATTCAAGGAAGCTCCTCACTATTCATTCCCTGCAGAAGCTGCTGATACCTGGAGGCCCAATCGCCTTACATTCAGTATTCAGCCGCAGATGGATATCCGTATCCGCTTCCAGGCAAAACGCCCCGGAACAGAAATGGTGCTGACGCCGGTGGATATGATATTCAATTATGCCGAAGCGTATGAGGAACAGGAACCTGAAGCATACGAAACACTGCTCGAAGATGTGATCGAAGGCAATCAAACCTTGTTCATGCGTGCAGATCAGGTGGAAGCAGCCTGGGAAGTGATCTCACCTATACTGGAAGCATGGCATAAAAGAGCACCGGTCGATTTTCCCAATTACTCACCCGATAGCTGGGGACCTGAAGATGCAGAAGCGCTTATTGCTAGAGACGGTCATTTTTGGGCCAACCTGCCATCATCAGGCAAAAACGGCAATCACAAATAAAAGAACATGCACACTTTTGTTGCAAAAAATACAGATGAATTAAGCAGGCTGTTTGCTGACTGGCTGGTAACGTATATACAGGATACGCTGAAAAAGCAGGACCGTTTTACCATCTCTTTGTCAGGCGGCAGCACTCCCAAAAAGCTTTACCAGTTGCTGGCAACAGATGAATACGCCCATAAGATCGATTGGCCAAAACTGCATTTCTTCTGGGGAGATGAGCGGTTTGTTCCTTTTATGGACGAACGCAATAATGCGAAGATGAGTTTTGACGAATTACTGGACCACGTTCCGGTTAATAAAGCTCAGATCCATGTAATGCGTACGGATCTTCCCCCTGATGAAGCAGTGAATGATTATGACGAAAAGTTGCATCAGTACTTTGATGGCAGGCAATTCAGTTTCGATCTTGTTATGCTTGGCCTGGGTGATGATGCACATACTCTTTCTCTTTTCCCAGGCTATCCTGTTATAAAAGAGAATGAGAAATGGATGAGCGCATTTTACCTTAAAGAGCAGAATATGTATCGTATCACGATCACAAAACCGATCGTCAACCAATCATCACGGGTAGCATTTCTAGTAAGCGGCTCAGCGAAGGTACCTGCGTTGAAAGCAGTGCTGTATGGTGAGAAGGATCCGGACAAATATCCAGCCCAGGTGATACAGCCCGCAAACGGTGAATTGTACTGGTTCCTGGATGAAGCGGCAGCGGCAGCTCTGCAATAATTAACAGATTTCGCTATGAGGTTCCCGTACTTACCCGGTAAGTCTGTAAGTACGGGAATTTTTATGCCTTTCGTTGTAGGATCAATACAGAAGGTGTAAAAATTGGTGACTGTTAGAAAAAGATCGGGAAATTTGTTTCAAACCTAAAGCTGTTGATATGATCTCCAAAAAAATAGTGACCCTGTTTGTACTTAGTGCGTTGGTAATTGCAGGTGTGGCTGCTGTAAAAGCTCCATCAGGTCCTTATAGAAACCTGCAAGTGCTTCCCGGGGATATCAGTGAAAAAAAACTCGACAGCATTATGGATTCATACTCTAATGCACTTGGTATAGGCTGCAGCTTTTGCCACGCCGAAGTAAAGAATTTCCCCGACAGTCTGGACTTTGCTTCAGATGAAAAACCAATGAAAGAAGACGCCCGGAAAATGATGCGAATGACCATTGAGATCAACAAGCAAAACTTTTATTACGATAAAACCGAACGTCCTGAATATTTAAAGGTTGTTACCTGCAAAACCTGTCACAGGGGAGAAGCTTATCCCGCCGATTAGTTTGAGTCTCTTGCTTTTAATTTAAGCTTTCCTGATAGTCTGCCGATACAAAATTCTTTTTCATCTTCCAATAGTTCTTTTACGAATTAGTAAGATTTCATCTTTTATCTAAAAATCCCGCAAGGCAGTCTTACGTATAATTACGGAACAATCACTCGGTTTTACTAAATTTTAGCATAAACACTTAGTCATAAGCACTATCTACGCTTAACTCACGTTACATTTATGGCGAAAATTCAACATACTTATTGTAGATCTTATCCTAAAGAAATTATCAAAAGAAATGAGTTTAAGTTTACTCGAACGCATCGCAACATTTACTTTATCCTTGCCGATTTTCCTGTTATTATTAACCAGGTTGGCGTGGTATAGAAGTTTTATTGCTTTATTCATTTACTACATTATCAACTTCAGCTACTCCTTTCTTTCTATCGGGTATATTCGTTTAGGCGATGACTTTATCACTAATTATGCAGTCGTCAACAATATGGTTGATGCGCCTCTTATGCTTTCATTCCTGAGCTATTTCAGCCGGACTTCTTCTTTTAAAAGAAAAATATTCTGGGTGGTCGGAGGCTTTCTTGTATATGAAGCAGTTATTCTGACCATTTTTGGTTTTAATATAAAAGCTTCCACGATCATTGCCACGCCAGGGCTGGCATTAACCTTTACTCTTTCCCTGTTATTCGCTATTCACCAGGTAAAAATCACTGCCATTTACAATAAAGCAGCGGGCAAGGCTATTATCGCTGCGGCGCTCTTCTTTGGATATGTTGGTTTTACTTATGTATATTCTGTCTTTTACTTCATGAATGTGCGGTATGAGAAAGATGCGCAACTGGTATTTTTTATTCTCACCACATTATGTTCACTGGCTATTTCCTGGGGTATTATCTTGGAAAGAAAAAGAGTAAAGAAGCTGCTTGAAATAAAAACAGCCAGGGAAGAATTAAAAGCTCTTTATTCCGGGGAAGAAAGAAAAACGATTGCCCCGTTAGAGACAATCGTTTTCAATATTGACAATACCTGGAGAAGGTCGTCTTAAAAATTATACTTTCCGTCTGCTATCATTTTATCTGCAATTCTCCTGCGTGCATCTTTGGTATTGAACGGTTCTGCTTTGGTAAAGCGCTTCAGCCCCATCAGGATCATTCTCTGTTCATCTCCATCTGCAAAGGAATTGATCGCGTCCTTACCAGCTTTGTTTACAAGGTCAGCCGCATCATACAGGTAGGTACGCATGATATCCTGGTGAATGGAAGTTGCCGCATCCCCTTGATGATCGGTCATTTTCATCACACGCAGCAGCACGCTTTCTGCACTAAAAGCAGCGATCGCCATATCGGCCAGGTTCATTAATATTTCCTGTTCGTTTTCAATTTTCATCATCAGCTTTTGCACTGCAGCACCCGCTGTCATCAGGATGGCTTTTTTAAGATTGGCCACCAATTTCTTTTCTTTTGCAAAAGGCAGTTCTTCTTCTGATCCGAAATCGGGGATACTCATTAATTCCTTTTGTACGGCAAAAGCAGGGGTCATCAGATCAAGCCTTCCACCCATGGCCCTTTTCAATGTCATGTCAAGGGTGAGCAGGCGGTTGATCTCGTTGGTGCCTTCATAGATCCGGTTGATGCGGCTGTCGCGATAGGCACGGGAAATATTGTATTCTGCACTGAAGCCATTGCCACCATGCACCTGCACGCCTTCATCCACTACAAAGTCCAATGCTTCACTGCCTGCCACTTTCAATATGGCGCATTCAATAGCGTACTCTTCCGCTGCTCCCAATAAAGATTCGTTGAAAGGTTTACCGGAAGCCAGCAATTCCTTTTCTTTCTTATCGATCCAATCAGCAGTACGGTATAAAGCTGATTCAGTAACAAAGACCCTGATCGCCATTTCTGCCAGCTTATGCTTAATGGCACCGAAATTGGAAATAGGTTGCTTGAACTGTTCTCTCGTTTTTGCATATTCCACAGTACCGCTCAGTGATCTCCTGGCTCCGCCAATAGCTGCTGCGCAAAGTTTGAGACGTCCGATGTTCAGGATATTGAACGCGATCTTATGACCTTTGCCGATTTCGCCCAGCACATTTTCAACCGGCACTTTAGCATCCTGGAAATATAACTGTACAGTGGAAGATCCTTTGATGCCCATTTTGTGCTCTTCAGGCCCCTGTGTAAATCCTTCTGTACCTCTTTCAACAATAAAAGCGGTGAATTTATCACCATCTACTTTCGCAAACACGGTATATACCTGTGCAAAGCCGCCGTTGGTGATCCAGCATTTCTGGCCATTCAGTAAATAGTATTTACCATCAGCACTTAGTGTGGCCGTAGTTTTTGCACCCAGTGCATCACTGCCGCTATTGGGCTCTGTAAGGCCATAAGCGCCGGCCCATTCGCCAGTGATCAGCTTAGGGATATATTTCTGCTTTTGTTCCGGCGTACCGAAATATAAGATCGGCAAAGTGCCAATACCTGTATGTGCCGCAATAGCGACGGAGAAGGAATGGCCTGCGCCCAGGTATTCATTGATAATAGTGGAGGTAACAAAATCCTTTCCCAATCCACCGTATTCTTCAGGGAAAGCAGTTGCAAGCAAGCCCTGCTCACCGGCTTTTTCTACCAATGACTTCATTAGGCCGGGCTCAAGATTGTCGATACGGTCGAGGATAGGATATATTTCCGCGTCCAGGAACTGGTTGCACATATCCCGGATCATTAGTTCCTCTTCGGTAAAATCTTCCGGAGTGAATGTTTCAAACGGGGAGGATTCTTTAATTAGCCATTCACCTCCCTTCAGCACATTTTTGGCATCAGTGGCAGTACTCATGGTTTTTTATTTTAAGTTATCATATACGATCTGCAGAACTTCTTTACAGATCTCAATCCTGTCGGCAGGCACAGTTTTCAGTGCTTCGTTCAGGGTTTCATCTGCTATCTGCATAGTTTCTTCTTCCAGTTTCTGGGCCTGTTTGGTCAGGTAGATCAGGTTGATGCGGCGATCATTTTCTGAAGGAACCCTTTTTACCAGGTTCAGTTTTTCGAGATTATCTACCAACCGTGTAATGCTTGGCTTATCCCTGAATGTAGCATTACAAAGCTGTTGCTGACTACGGCCATCTTCTTTCCATAAATGATAAAGCACACTCCATTGTTCAATCGTTATGTTCAATCCCGCCGTGTTGAACCTTTTTTGAAGGCGGCGGGCAATAGCCGTGGAAGCTTTACCTGTGATAAAGCTGTACAGCTCTCCTTTTTTAAAATGGTTGTTTGACATATAGTTGTTTGTGCAACTATCCAAAAATAATATTAAATTTGAATTACCGCAAGTAAATTTTTTACTTCAACCGTTTTTAACAATATGCAACAACAGTTGCTCACTTACCGGGATTCAACTGTCAATTATTACCGTTTTGGTCATGGCCCAAAGCAGGTACTCTGCTTTCATGGATATGGCGAGGATGCACAATCCTTTGCTTTTCTTGAAGAGGCAATGGGTAATGAATACAGTTTCCACGCCATAGATCTCCCCTTTCACGGGCAAACGATATGGAAGCAGGGACTTGATTTTACGGTAAATGACCTGCAGCAAATTATTTCCCTTTTCTCCGTTCAATTGAAAGCCGCAAATAGCAAACCAGTTCTTCTCGGCTTCAGTTTGGGCGGCCGTGTAGCTCTCAGCCTTTATCAATCAGAACCGGAAAGTACCGGCAAGCTGGTATTGCTGGCGCCGGACGGCCTGCTGATGAATCCCTGGTACTGGCTGTCTACCCAAACGATGATGGGCAACCGCCTTTTCCGCTTTACCATGAAATATCCTGGCTGGTTTTTCCGGACAGTGAGAGGCCTGAATAAAATGGGACAGGTGAATGCCAGTGTATCCAGGTTTGTGAATTCCTATATCGGCAATCCCGAATTGCGTACATTATTATATCAGCGATGGACGGTTTTGCGCAAGCTGAGACCCGATCTTTCCCTGATCAGGTCGTTTATCCGGAGAGATGGAACGCCAGTACATCTCCTTTATGGAAAGCATGATCGTATCATATTACCGGAACGAGGTGAGAAATTCAGAAAGGGAATAGAAGAATTTTGCACTATTGATATAATACCGGCAGGCCACCAGGTGTTGCAGGAAAAGCATATTATGCAGATAAGGGAGGCACTGAAATAAATGCAGGTGTTTACATTTGTAATAATCTTGTCTAAATGATCGTGTCAGCTATTCTTATATTTTTATTCGCCCTGTATGCAGCATTGATCATTTTTTATTGGCAAAGCTGGAAATCGATCCCCATTTTCATACCGGCCCAGGCAAGTCCTTCTATTTTCCTGTCCATTATTATTCCGGCAAGAAATGAGGAGGATAATATAGCGGCATTGTTGCAGGCGCTGGAACAGCAGACTTATCCCAAAGAATTATTCGAGATAATTGTTATTGATGATCATTCTACCGACCAGACAGCAGCCATTGTAAATAAATTCTCCGGTGTTAAACTCTTACAATTAAAAGAAGATGCGATCAATTCCTATAAGAAAAAGGCGATTGAGGCTGGTATCGCCGCAGCTAAAGGTGAATTGATCGTTACCACAGATGCGGATTGTATCCCTTCTCCTGGCTGGTTGGCAATGATCGCTGCATTTAAAAAAGAAACGAATGCCGTATTCATTGCTGCTCCGGTAGCTTTTCAATGCAACCGCTCTTTATTGCAAAAATTCCAGGGTATGGATTTTATGGTATTGCAGGGTATTACAGGTGCCGCTGTATACCGTAAGCATCTTTCCATGTGCAATGGCGCCAACCTGGCTTATGAGCGGAAGGTGTTTTATGAAGTAGGCGGCTTTGCCGGCATTGATCATATTGCCTCGGGCGACGACATGCTCCTCATGCATAAAATAGCCCGCGCATATCCTGACAGGGTGCATTATCTCAAATCATCAAAGGCAATTGTTTCCACAATTCCCATGAAGACATGGAAAACATTCTTTAATCAACGTATCCGGTGGGCAAGCAAGGCCAGGAGATACAACGATCCGCGTATCCTGCCGGTGCTTGCTTTGGTGTATCTGTTCAACCTTTGTTTTCTCCTGTTATTCATTGCAGGATTCTGGAAACAGGTTTACTTTTTATATGCGATCGCATTACCGGTATTGAAAACCCTTGTTGAATTCCCTTTGTTTATCAGCCTTGCCGCTTTTTTCCGTAAGCGCTGGGCTATAAAAATGTTCCCCTTATTTCAACCCCTGCATATTTTATATACGATCATCTCCGGCTTGTTTGGCCAGTTTGGCAAATACGAATGGAAGGGCCGGAAAATAAAATAAACCGTAAGCATTTATTAATATCTTTCCGCCATGAGCAATGATCAATCATTTCAACGTGCTGCATGGCGAAGGCTTCGCCGCAATAAAGGTGCGTTGTTTGGTTTGATCGTTATCATAGCCGCTATTTTTATTGCTGTCTTTGCTTATTTCCTGGCACCTGACCCATCACCATTTGCCAATCGTATTATCCTGGAGATCGGAGGCAACAAGCCTGGTTTCCGGCAGGATTTTCTCCTCGTTAGAAAAGAGAAAACAGTAACAGCGCCTTCTTTTTTTGAAAGGCTTATGAATGGAAAAGAAGACCCTTACTATTATGTTCCGATTGTGGGCCACGAACAAAAAGCCGACAGCATCATCGTACAAAAGTTCATTGACGAAGGCTTGAGTGAACGCCAGGCATATTCAACCAGTCAGTTATCTTCTTCTCCGATCGTTTCCCAAAAATTCATTCTTGGCACCGATAAGTTTGGCCGAGATATCCTCAGCCGCTTGCTGGTAGGCACACGGGTAAGCCTGAGTGTGGGGTTGATCACCGTTATCATTTCGCTTTCTATCGGTTTGGCGCTTGGCTCAATGGCTGGTTATTTCCGTGGCAGGACCGATGATATCATTATGTGGTTCATCAATGTGATCTGGAGCATTCCTACCTTGTTGCTGGTATTTGCTATTACGCTGGCATTGGGAAAAGGCTTCTGGCAGGTATTTATCGCCATTGGGTTGACGATGTGGGTAAATGTGGCACGGCTGGTAAGAGGGCAGGTACTGGCTGTTCGTGAACTGGAATATATTGAAGCCACTAAGGCATTGGGGTTTTCAGATGCCCGCACTATTGTCCGCCATATATGGCCTAATATCATGGGGCCTGTAATGGTAATAGCCGCGTCCAACTTTGCGTCTGCTATTGTTATTGAAGCCGGATTAAGCTTTCTCGGCATCGGCGTGCAGGCCCCTCAACCAAGCTGGGGCCTGATGATAAAAGAGAATTACAATTTTATTATCACACAAAATCCCATGCTGGCATTGGCTCCCGGCTTTGCGATCATGCTGCTGGTTCTTGCGTTCAACTTATTGGGGAATGGATTGAGGGATGCTTTGAATGTAAGAGGAAAGCTTTGAGTCAGAAGCTGCCAGCCGGAGCAATCTTCCTGTTTATAATTACCAATATCGCGATACATAAAAAAAACAGGCTTCCTATTTTATCTGTTTCTATAAGGTCGCTCAGGAAATTAAGGGCCAGGATCATGGTGAAAATGCTGGCGGTTATAAGGCATGCGGCCTTGTAGAAGCTGTCAGTAGTATGGTGATATAAATATTGAGCATAGTATAATACAAGACCAATCAATAATAACAACAGCAGCAGTCCGGGTATTCCCTGCTCAATGGCTGTAAGCAGGAAATAATTATGTACGGTGGAATGTTCTTCATTATTACTGACCCAGGTTTCATAGGCAGGAACAGCATAGGGTTTGTAATTGCTGTAAAAAGTGCCGGGACCAAAACCAGCAATCCAGTGATCGGGTATCATCCTGAATCCTGCGATCCAACGATAAAAGCGCTCTGCAGTTGACAGATCTTTCAGTTCATAGGTAGCAACAAGATGCTCCCTGAAATCTTCATGAAAAATGGTTGTATTATAATCAGGAGCAAATTCAAGGTAGCGGTTGTTGTGTGCCAGCCAGCTGAAGCATAGAGAAATAAGAATGACCAGGATAAGCGTGGCCTTCATCAGCCATTTTCTTTTAAGCAACCAGCCGCTGGTAATTCCTACCAGCAAGGCAAGCCAGGCGCCACGCGCATAAGTAAGGAATAGGGCCCCGAGTAAAATAAAAATGATAACGGTTATAATTACCCGATGGCTTCGTTTGTTTGTGTTTTGCCGGAAAGCATACCATACAGGCAATGTACAAACCAGCATGGAGGAATAATTAACATGGTTCCTGAAAAAAGGCTTTACGGCATCATTTATTCCAGTGAATGTAAAACCGGAGAAGGCATGCCGGAAAAGGATCAGTAGCGTAACAATCAGCATCGATACAGAAAGGAAAAGCGCCAGCAGGCGTATATTATTTTTATTCCTGCAGACGAGCAAAGCAGCACCAATAAAAGCTCCGAGATACCAGCCTTTGGCCAGCAGGAATTTTAAAGACAGCAGCGGGTAAGTGGAAAACAGGAAGGAAATAAAGGCCCAGCACATCATTGCAAAAAGGCATAACAGCAGCGGGTGCCGGACTGTTTTTAAAAAACTATTTAGGGAACCATTTGCCAGGTATAAAAAGAACAGTGCTGCTGTAACCAGCATCAGCAATTCATCAGGCAGATCTGTTCCCAGGTTCCCGGAAAACTGATATTCGGTTGAGAACGGCAGGGAAGCAATAAGCAGGAAGAACACAAAGGATAAGGATTGCCATCCGCTGTAAAATAATAATATTCCAAAAGGAATGGCTATGAGATAGTACTTGTCTGTTAAAATAGCGAGGGCGAGCGACAGAAAGAACAGGCCCGAAAGAGCAATAAGAAGGTAGTGTCCATTTCGTAAAACGGGCTTCACAATACCTGTGCTTTTCTTTTTTCCAATATAAGGGCGAGCCAGGCAGCAAAAAGAAAACTTAAGATAGCAGTTGCCAACAGGATCAAAAGCTTCTTTGGCTTATCCGGATGGTCACTTGCTCTTGCTTTATCAACCACCAGCAGGGCAGCAGGTTTTGCATCGATCATTAATTGGTACTCGGTCTTTAATTTTTCATATTGGGATAGCTGTTGCTGCAAAACGGTCAGCTTATCGTTATACTGTTGGGCTTGTGATGGTGTGATATTTGCGTGTTGTAAAAAAGTATGTATGCTATCCATACCGGCCTGGAGCTTTTGCTGCCCATCACCAAGGCTTTTGATGATGGTTTGGTTACTTTGGTTCAATAAGTCCTGATGGATCGCTGCCAGCTTTTCCATTAATGCATTGGCCAATTGAGGGGCCAGATTCTTATCCGTATCCCAAACCTGCACCAGCAGCTCATTGTATTCGCTTTTACTGATCCTGCTGTTTTTTTTCAAAGCAGTAGCTGCTTTGCGGCGAGATATAGCAGCATTATCTCTTTTTATTTTATAATGGGTTGCCAGTTCAAATTGATCTGTCGCGGACAAATAAATCGTGTCCAACTGACCTGTACCAACGATCTTATCCAGGTCGGCCGACTGACCAAGACTGCTATACAGATCACGGATATTATTATTGAATACAGAAGCTTTATCAGTTGCAGCCGGGTTTGCGGGTAAAGCAGTAGTGGAAGCAAGGTATTGCGAAGGCATCACCAGCACAATGCCTGTGGCAATAGCAAGAGAGATCAATACAATCAACAGCACTTGCTTTCGTCTTATGTAAATTAACGTAAGTAGATCGGGCATTGGTTTTTATTGAAGGTTTTTCTCCTGTTTCAGCCATACACCCGGTTTCAGCATGCCGGTAAGCAACATCACCAATAAGGTTAATATGGCTGCCATCGCTAACAGCAGTTCTTTGCTTATTGGCCAGTTATTGCCTGCGTATAAGAAAACACTCAACAGGGCTGCTGTAAAAATATAAACTAAAAGAGAACGGGGGTGAAGATAAAGCCCAATTTTTTGGCTTGCATATAACATAACAGCGATACCAGCTCCCAATTGGCTGAAAAGTGCAGCAATGCAGCATCCTTTAGCGCCAAGGGAGGGAATCAGCAAGAAATTAAGTACAATATTTATCAATGCAGCCAGGCCTACGATCACACAAAAAGAACGGATATGGCCGGTAGCAGTGAGCACTGTACCATATATCTGCGTAAGGGAATAACCAATAAGGGCAGGTAAACACCATTGCAATACGGACACAGCTTTGGCATCGTTATGATGATATAAAACCTGTTGCACCCAATCGCCCATGAATACCATTACGCAGCTTATACCAATCGAAAGCATAAGGAGAAAATGCCGCCCCGTTAACACCACTTCATTGATGTCTTTATTGCCGCTCCATCTTCTGGCGATATAGGGCAGCAGAAAGGAAACCGTAAGTGTTCCAACCATATTGGCAGCATCCAGTAAGCGGTAAGCTGCTGCATAAATGCCGCTTTCATAAGCACCATCGGTATTCATGCGTTCCAGTAAGAACGCGTCAAGCCGGGCGTGTACAGACATCAGCAGAACGATCAGTGCAAATGGTAAAGCCTGTTTGAAAATCTTTTTACCAGGAAAACCAGAAAAGCGCAGATAATGCAATAATCCTTTTTTCCAAAGGCAGATCAGGGCTACCAGCATTGCTACACACAAACAAGCCGCCTGCAGCCATGCAAACCGTTCGATGGTCATGAAGCCATGAAAGGCCGGATAATAGAGAAGGACACTGCCGATCAGCAGCATCAGTGATTTGTCGATAATAGAAAGCCAGGCATCCGTTAAAAAAAACTGGCGGGCAGTGAGTGTGGCACGGAAGAACATGAACAGGGAATAAAAAACCTGTATCAGTATTACATACACAACAATGTCCCAGCGATGTACACCGGTGATCCAGGCTGCGCTGCAAACAACAAAGGCGTAGAGCAGGCTGAATAATAATTTAAGCTGGAGAAAGGAGCGTGGTTGGGCAGTGTCAGAAGAATTGGCCATAGCCAACTGGCGGTTAAAAAAAGTAGTAAGTCCCCAATCAAGCAGGAAAATAAAAACAACAGAAAGGTTGAACAGGGAAAAGTAAGTGCCATAATCAGCGGGACCCACCTGGTTTTGGACCTGCCTGTCGATACCAAATACCCAGGCAGGTTTAATAACCACGTTGAGCATGATCATTAATAGCAGGCCGGCATAAAACCGGGTAGAGCTTTTCATCAACTCACCACTTTTACATTACGGCTGAAACTTTCTTCGAGGGAAATGAATGTTTCTGTTCTTTCAATGCCTTTAATTTTTTGCAGTTGGTCGTGCAAAACAAAACGCAGTTGTGATATATCCTTACAAACGATCTCTGCAAACATGCTGTAGTTTCCGGTAGTATAATTGAGGCGAACGATCTCGGGGATCTTTTGTAATTCTTTTGCTACTGTGTCATAGAGGGAGCTTTCTTTCAGGTAAATGCCGATAAAAGCAATTACATCATAACCCAGCAGTTTCAGATCTGCAGAAAGTTTTGTACCTTTTACAACTTTCGCTTCCTGCAGTTTTTTGATACGAACATGGATCGTTCCTCCTGAAACAAAAAGCTTTTTGCCTAAATCGGCATAAGAGATTTCAGCATTCTCCATCATGTGATGGATGATGTCCAGATCGAGTTTGTCAAGATTTAATTTGGCACTCATTTTTGAATACTAATTTTGACGTTTTAATGTTATATCATCAAATATTTGAAAAAAATCTATATTTTCAAAATATTTCTTGAAAATCTTTGAACCAAACTGCTGTTCCCTTAATTTTGTTCTATCAAGTTCTTTACAAGGCAGCAGAATGGCCGGAGCCCTGAAGTTCCTGCTTTCTGACCGCTATTTATACTGTGGGGTGATGAAATTTTTGGCAGACATGCCCTCTCGTCTCGGGGGTGGGGATAACAGGACAAACATAGCATAGAGCCGACCGTCAGGCCGACCAGGATTGACCACTAAACTCTTTGTGCTATAGCTAACTGCCTCGTGGAGGTTCGACTCCTCCCCCTACAGCGATTTTTCTCATGTGATTGTGATTGTTTGCCTGTAAGTTCCCTTACAGGCTTTT
>DATAJQ010000249.1:0-3750 GCA_036262095.1 Chitinophagaceae bacterium
ATAAGTTTTGGAACGAATACCTTTATTTCCTTACTTTTGCATCGGAAAAAGGCAGTAAGAAGGGAACGGAGAACGTTCCCTTCTTCTATTATCTACTATGAGCACAGAAGGATATATACAGGTACTGGAGCAGAAAGTAAATGCCCTGATAGCAGCAGATAAAGATGTTTTCCTGGTAGAGATCAGGATCAAGCCGACCAATAATGTGAAAGTTTTTCTTGATTCAGATCTTGGCATCAGCATCGACAGGCTCATCCAGTACAACCGTGCGTTGTACAAGCAGTTCGAAGAGGAGAATATTTTCCCTGGTGGGGATTTCTCACTGGAAGTATCTTCTCCGGGGCTCGACGAACCCCTGAAAATGCACCGGCAATACCTGAAAAATACCGGCCGCTTTGTAGAAGTGTTGCAACTGGACGGGGTAAAAAAAGAAGGTAAGCTGATCAGTACCACTGAAACGGATATCGTGATAGAAGAAGAAAAAGGAAAAGGAAAGAAAAAAGAACTGGTGCAGCATTCCATCCCTTTTTCCGAAATCAAAACAACGAAGGTCCAAATCAAATTTTAAATAAAAAGAAAACAACAATCAATTCAAATTACAACTGCAGGCAGGGCCGTTAACGGCGTTGGGTTGCAGGCTACAAACTCAGTTCTATGGCAAGTATCAATCTTATAGAAGCATTCCAGGAGTTCAAGGATGCGGAAAACATTGACCGTCCCACGATGATGAAAGTGGTGGAGGACGTTTTCAAAACCCTGCTGCGTAAAAAATTCGGCAGTGATGAAAACTTTGATGTTATCGTGAATGCTGAAAAGGGTGACCTGGAGATCGTCCGGCACAGGATGATCGTGGAAGATGGACAGGTGGAAGATCCCCTGGCCCAGGTGGCATATTCTGAGGCTACCAAGATTGAACCGGATTTTGAAGTAGGAGAAGAACTATTCCAGGAAATTGACCTGTATGATTTCGGACGGAGAGCGATCCTGGCAGCCAAACAAACACTGGCCAGCCGCATCAGCGACCTGAAGAAAAACGTACTGGCAAAAAAATATGGCGACAGGATCGGTGAGATCATCAGCGCAGAAGTGTACCAGGTTTGGAAAAAAGAGATCCTGCTGCTCGATGAAGAAGGCAATGAACTGATCCTCCCCAAAAGCGAACAGATCCCCCAGGACTATTTCAAAAAAGGAGAAAATATCAGGGCTGTGGTGAAGAAGGTTGATATGAAGAATAATAACCCTGTGATCATCCTCTCCCGCACTTCCCCTGATTTTCTGGCTAAATTATTGGAGATAGAAGTGCCTGAAATTTTTGACGGCCTTATCGTCATTAAAAAGATCGTTCGCGACCCGGGTGAAAGAGCTAAAGTAGCCGTGGAGTCTTATGACGACAGGATCGACCCCGTAGGTGCCTGCGTGGGTATGAAAGGAAGCCGGATCCACGGTATCGTTCGCGAATTGAAAAATGAGAATATAGATGTGATCAACTGGACAAGTAATATCCAGTTGCTGATCCAACGCTCTCTTACACCAGCCAAAATCACCAGCATGGACCTGGATACAGAAAACAAGCACGCAAGTGTTTATCTCAAACCCGACCAGGTATCACTGGCCATCGGCCGTCGTGGGGTAAATATCAAGCTCGCATGCGAACTGACCGGTTATGAACTGGATGTATACCGCGATTCTGAAGAAGAAACAGAAGAATTTGACGTGGACCTGGAAGAATTCAGCGATGAGATCGAAACATGGGTAATTGATGAATTGAAAAGAGTTGGTTGCGATACGGCCCGTAGCGTACTGAACCTGACTCCTGAAGAACTGGAACGCCGCACCGATCTCGAAAAAGAGACCATTGCAGATGTAAGAAAGGTGCTGCAGGCAGAGTTCGAGAAAGAATAAATAATATGAATTAAAAATCAAAATTGAAAAGTAAAAAACAGGATTTATTCAGCAGCATGCATCTTTTTACTTTTGAATTTTGACTTTTTAATTCTTCGAAGAGACTAGAAAAACATAAAAAACCTGAATGGCAGAATTAAAACTTCCAAGAGTATTAGCGGCCGCCAAGGAGTTCAACGTTGGCCAGGAAACCCTCGTGGATTTCCTGATCGGTAAAGGATTTTCCAAAGACGACCTGAAGTCTACGTCAAAGCTGACGGAAGACATGTACCGTGCATTGCAACAGGAATTCCAGGGCGACAAGGCGGCGAAAATGAAGAGCGACCAGGTGGACCTTCCCAAAGGCTCACAGGCTGAAGCAAAAAAGAAGAAAGAAGACGAAGAGATCAACTTCAAGAAAGAAGAGAAGAAGCCTGTTGTAACCAAAAAAGAAGAGCCAGTTGTTACACCTCCCCCTGTAGTGGAAGAAGAGCCTGCCAAGCCAAAAGAAGCAGAGCAGCCCAAAGAAGAAGAGGTAGTGAAAATAGATGCTCCGGAAATTGCTACGCCCAAGATCATCGACAAGATCGATCTTTCTGCGATTGATTCTTCGACGCGTCCCAAAAAGACGATCAAGAAAAAAAGCGAACAGGAACCTGTGGTCGAAGCTCCGGTAGAAGAAAAAGCAGTTGCAAAACCAGAAGTGGTGAAACCTGCACAGAAAGAAGAAGCAGCTCAGCCTGAAGTGGTGGCGAAAAAAGAAAAGGACAAGAAAGAAGAACAACAACCCGTAGTACAGGAAGAAAAAACAACGGTAGAAGAGGAAGCTCCTCCTGTAATTGAAAATATTAAGGCTGAAAAGATCGAAGGTCCCCGGATCCTGGGTAAAATAGACCTGCCTGTAGATAACGACACCAGGCCGAAAAAAGACGAGAAGCGTAAACGCAAGCGCATTCCTATTGAGAAAAAAGAAGTGCGTACGGATGGTGGCGGTCAGCAAGGTCAGGGCCAGGGTCAGCAACATCAGAACCGCGACCGCAGACCAGGACAAGGTGGCGCAGGTGGCGGCAACTTCAACCGTGGCGGCCAGCAGGGAAGAGGTGGTCAGCATGGCGGCCGTCGCGACAACCGCGGAACAGGCATTACCCGCCGTGAAGACAGGCTGATCGACGAAAAAGAAATTCAAAAGAAAATACAGGAAACGCAGGCCAAACTTTCCGGTGGTGGCGGCAAGGGTAAAAACCTCAAAGCCAAAATGCGCCGTGAAAAACGCCAGGAAATGGCAGAGGCCATGGGCGAAGCAGGTGATGACAATAAACTGCAGGTAACGGAATTCATCAGTGTAAGCGAACTCGCCAACCTGATGGATGTAAGCTTTGCAGAAGTGATCAGCAAGTGTATGAGCCTCGGCATCATGGTGTCCATCAACCAGCGCCTGGATGCGGAAGTGATAGAACTCGTGGCAAGTGAATTCAACTTTGATGTGGAATTCATCAACATGGAAAAGCAGGCTGAAATGGAAGAAGAAGAGGATGAGGATGAGGAGGATGAACTGGAGCCGCGCTCTCCGATCGTGACCATCATGGGTCACGTTGACCATGGTAAAACATCTTTGCTTGATTATATCCGTAGCGCGAACGTGGTAGCCGGTGAGGCCGGTGGTATCACCCAGCACATTGGTGCTTACCAGGTAACGCTCCCCAATGGAAAAGAGATCACCTTCCTGGATACTCCCGGTCACGAAGCGTTTACCGCGATGCGTGCCCGTGGTGCAAAAGTTACCGATATCGCTGTGATCGTGATCGCAGCCGATGATGCGGTGATGCCCCAAACCCGTGAGGCGATCAGCCACGCACAGGCAGCCGGTGT
>DATAJQ010000250.1:0-3740 GCA_036262095.1 Chitinophagaceae bacterium
TCCCCATACGCCGAGGATCAATATAAGCCCGATAAGAATAAGCCATCCCAGATTTTTGGTTCCTTTCATGTTTGATAGGTTTTAATGTAGAATAAAATTAGTGTTTTTCAGTGTGGTAATGATTAAATTTTCGGGTAATGTAGGGGGATCACCGGTGAAAGGGGTATTCTTAACCGGTTAAGGTTTTGCTGTGCGGAATATTCAGCAGAGGAGGGTTAATGATAGCGGAACTTGCACGGATAGGATTTTTGCGAGTGACGATCAGTACGTTTTGACGATACACTTCATTCGCTTGACCAACGGTTATCATTTCACAAGGCCACGGCATGATTTTCGCCGCCTTAAATCATAATCATGTTGTATGAATATTCCAAAACCATTCTTCCTGATCTTGCCGATCCTTCCTTTCCTGGCTTCTTTTTCCTGCAACAAATCGGACAATAAAAATGTGGAACCTCCGGGTGCAGTGGAAATAAGGGATAGTGTTGTAGCCGAAAACCTCAACTTTCCCTGGGAACTGGTATGGGGGCCGGACAATCATATCTGGATGACGGAACGTAACGGAAAGATCAGCCGCTTCAATCCAGCGACCGGTCAGGTGATCCCTCTTCTTACCGTTCCTGAAGTGGTTTCGAATGGCGAAGGGGGTATGCTTGGATTGGCCATCAATACGGAGGGGAGCGGATCAGCCAATGTATTTGTAGTGTACAATTACAACAAGAACGGCCAGTATACGGAAAAGCTGGTACGTTATACTTATAACGGTACCACATTGAATAATCCCATTACCCTGCTGGACGATATTGACGCTGCTTCCATCCATAATGGCAGCAGATTGCTGATCGATAACAATAAAATTTTCATGAGCACAGGTGATGCTGCTGAAGGATCGCAGGCACAGTACCTCAATTCAAAGAATGGAAAAATACTCCGGCTGAATCTTGACGGTACCATACCTGCTGATAACCCTGTGGCCGGCAATCCGTACTGGTCATTGGGTCATCGCAATGCACAAGGATTGGTGATGGCCAATGGAAAACTGTACAGTTCCGAACACGGCCCCAGTAATGATGATGAGATCAATATCATTCAAAAAGGAAAGAATTATGGGTGGCCTGCTGTGGAAGGTTATTGCAATACAACATCGGAGCAAACGGCCTGCAGCACTACTGAAATAATGGAGCCTATCAAAGCCTGGACGCCAACGATAGCCGCTTGCGGGCTTGATTATTATAACCATGACCTGATACCGCAATGGAAAGGGTCTTTATTGCTGGTAACATTAAAAGATGCACGCATGTATCAATTGAAACTGGGAGATGATCTTGCTTCTATTGCACAGACCAATGAATACTTTGAACGGAAATATGGAAGAATGCGGGACGTATGTGTGTCACCGGAGGGAAAGGTTTATATCTGCACAAGTAATGGAGGGAATAATGACAAGATCATTGAAATAACAAAAAAGCCCTGAATGAACAGGGCTCTAATAAATCAATTTTTAACCAGTTTGATCGTCTGCAGGCCTTTGACGCTTGATTGAATAGGAATGCCCAAACTATTATCTATCGTTTGCTGATTTATCCGCTCCGTTAACACGAGAGTGTCACCCAGCCAGCTCACTTTCAACCCATGTTGCGTATCAGGGATAGAGGGAAGTCCTGGATAATCAATAGTGATCAACTGCGTTTCAGCAACCAGGGAATCAGCCCCGATTTTAGTATAGGCAGTTGTCCGGTTGGAAGGAGCCTGATTAACCTGCACAGGATCTGTATTGCTGGTAACCAGCATCCCGTTAGCGTACATATTTGTCGTCATACTTGAGTTAAATAAATAGCCAATATTGGATGCTGTCATTGTAGCTGCATCAATTTTCAATATCCCGGTTTCGTTGGTACTGGTACTAAGAGGCATATCCCCTATTATCTTTTGAGTAAGTCCGCCTGAAGTTACTTCAGAATAAATATGTACTTCTACCGCCATCTTCTTAAACTTCCAATCACCAATGATCGAGTTGTTGGAAGGATTGCCGGTGCCGGGGTCACCTGTACCGGGATTATTACCACCTATATTCTGGTAGTCAACTTCTTTTTGACAGGAAACAGCCAGGACAAGAACAGATCCCAGCAGAAAAGGAAGGGTGTTTCTCATTTTCATAAGCGTGTGATTGCCCGCAAAACTACACTTAAAACCGGTAAAGCAAAAAAGAGAAACACATTTCTGCATTTCCCTTTCTCTTTCATTTATAGGTTTGATCAGCCTTTAACGGCAGCTATGCCAGGAAGGACTTTCCCTTCAAAATATTCCAGCATTGCACCGCCGCCGGTTGATACATAACTTACTTTATCAGCAAAACCAAACTGGTTCACTGCTGCAACTGAATCTCCGCCTCCTACCAGGGAGAAAGATCCTTTTTGGGTGGCTTCTGCTACAGCCGTGGCCACTGCCTTAGTGCCATGCTGGAACTTCTCCATCTCGAACACACCCATTGGGCCATTCCAGAGGATGGTTTTGGCACGGTGGATCACATTCACAAACTGATCGATGGCATTGGGGCCGATATCGAGCCCCATCCATCCGTCAGGAATGGCATTGCTTGGTGCAGCCGATGTTTCTGCATCTGCTGCAAACTTATCAGCGATCACAGAATCGGAAGGCAGGTGAATACAAACGCCTTTCGCTTCTGCTTTCTTTAATAATTCCTTTGCTGTATCCAGGCGGTCTTCTTCACACAGTGATTTACCGATCTTTCCATCTTCCGCTTTCATAAAGGTATAAGCCATGCCCCCGCCAATGATGATATCGGTAGCACGCTCAAGCAGGTTCTCAATGATCAGTATTTTATCAGATACTTTAGCTCCGCCGATAATTGCTACGAAAGGCTTCTCTGCACTATGCAGTACTTTCTCTGCACTGGCTACCTCAGCTTCCATCAGGTAACCAAACAATCTCTTATCTGCAGGGAAAAACTGTGCAATAACGGCTGTTGACGCATGCGCACGGTGTGCTGTTCCAAAAGCATCATTCACCCACACATCGCCAAGCTTCGACAGTTTCTCTGCAAAGGCTTTATCTCCCTTTTCTTCTTCTTTATAAAAACGAAGATTCTCCAGCAGCAATACCTCACCCGGCTTCAGTGCAGCTTGCGCCTTGTAAGCCTGTTCGCCAATGCAGTCATCAGCAAACAATACTTTGGGGCCTTTGAGTAACTCGGAAAGATGCTTCACGAGATGCTTCAATGAATATTTTTCTGTTGGTCCATCTTTGGGACGTCCGAGATGCGACATCAGGATAACAGAGCCTCCATCTTTCAGTATTTTCTGAATGGTGGGAATAGCTGCAGTAATACGCGTATCATCCGTGATCTCATATTTATCATTGAGAGGTACATTGAAGTCAACCCTTACGAGAGCTTTCTGCCCTTTGAAATTATAGTCTGAAAATTTTGACATACTTTCTGTTTAAGCGATAGATAAATGGTTTCTGATTACTGTAGCCAAAGATAAGACAGGTAACAAAGTACCGCCATAATTTCTTTGTGTTCTTTGCGTCTTTGTGGGAGATAATTCCCACAAAGACGCAAAGAACACAAAGAATATAAAAACAGAAACCTTAGAATGCACAAAAAAGCCGCAATGATCAGCTTTGTGGGGCTGAAACATTACGGCTTCAATCGTTTTATGATCTCGTTACTATTTCTTCGTGATCAGCTTTGCGAAATAATGAACAGTGCGCACCAG
>DATAJQ010000251.1:0-11229 GCA_036262095.1 Chitinophagaceae bacterium
ATGTATGACTTGTTCTTCCTGGGAAAGGTTTATTAAGATCACTTTTATTTCTCCCCGATAGTCCGCATCAATCGTGCCGGGCGTATTGAGGCAGGTAATTCCCTGTTTGATAGCCAGTCCGCTGCGGGGCCGGATCTGGGCCTCGTAGCCCTGGGGCAATTCGATAAACAGTCCGGTGGGGATCAATGTCCTTTCCAGCGGTTGCAGGGTCTGTGGTATGTCCAGGTTGGCCCTGATATCCATGCCGGAAGAGCCGGTAGTGGCATATTCGGGCAGGGCGTTGGATGATTTATTGATGATCTTGATCTCGATTGTAGGCATGGGCGCAAAGATAAAGGGATTAGGTATTTGATTGTTCGTTGGAGTGCCCGATGATCGGTAGTCGAGTGGTCAGGCAGCCAGAGCCAGTAGTTCCTTTGCAATTGTCACCCCGGCCCTGGTCCAGTAAACGTGCTGGTTTAAAAAATATAAGAGCCGGGGTCTCCCCGCGCTGCAAATACTTTAAAACAATAAACCTTATTGCCGGGAAAATATTACAGATGGCGGAGACCCCGGATCTTAGCGAACTATAGTAGCGAGTGTATTAAACCAGGTCCGGGGTGACAATGGAAGAAGATCCATTGGTCCCGGCTTGCGTATTTACGGCCATTCGGTCAACGTTTCTCCAGCAGCACCGTCGCATAGGCCATCAGCCCTTCTTCCCTTCCTACAAAACCCATCTGTTCAGTAGTAGTGGCTTTGATGGAAACATCCTTAATGGTGAGTCCTGTTATTCCCGCAATGGTCTCCTGCATTTGAGCAGCATACGGTTTTATTTTGGGAGCCTGCAGGCAAAGTGATGTATCTATATTAACAATCTTATATCCTTCTTTCTGAATAAGCGCTACTGTTCTCTGCAAAAGGATCTTGCTGTCAATTCCTTTATATGCGGGGTCTGTATCGGGAAAATGAACACCGATATCACCCAGGGCCAATGCGCCCAGCATTGCATCGCAGATCGCATGAAGCAATACGTCGGCATCACTATGGCCAACAGCACCTTTTGTGTGGGGGATTTTTACACCGCCGATCCAAAGCTCCAGGCCGGGAGCGAGTTGATGAAAGTCAACGCCTGATCCTATTCTGTATGACATGGAGCAAAGATATGCCAGAAGAGAGCTGTTTCAAGCTGTTAAGAGAAGTATCGCCAAGGGCGCAAAGATTTCGCAAAGGATGCCACGTTGCGTTCCTGGCGATACTCTCTTTAAAAACTTTCGATCCCTCCTTTAAAAAGAAAGCGCTTCTGATCAGAAGCGCTTTCTTTAAACTATTTTTTTCAACCTACTCATTGCTTCCTCCGCCATCTCCGTCAAGATCAAACAAAACAGAGAAACGCATCGTGTTGGAAAGAGGGTTTTGTGTAACACCGCTTCCAGAAGGAGCGAGATAAGAGAAATTCAAACCAAAAATATTGTATTTAAGACCGAGGCCTGCGGTGAAATAACGGCGATTGCCACGGGACTTATCTTCATAATAATAACCGGCACGGAGTGCAAACTGGTTGTTATACCAGTATTCTGCACCGAGTGAAACGTTGGCCTGACCAGGAAAATCATTAAATGATTTGAACCAGCTGCTGACAGGACCTTGTTTGCGGTAGTCATCGATCTGTTGCTGGGTCGGAGGATTTCCTTCCAGTGTTGGCACCAGCAGTTTGTTCAGGTCAAGGCCGATCATGATCTTGTTTTGCTCATCAAAGCTTTTGTTCCAGGTGGCACCAATACCAAAATTGGCAGGAATAAAATCTTTCTGATCAGCATTGCTGGTATAAGAGATCTTGGAACCCAGGTTGGTAAATGCTGCACCGAAAGTGAAACCATCACCAGCTTCTGTTTTGTTGTCGTAATACAGACCGATATCACCTGCTACAGCACTACCTGCCTTATAACTGGTAGAACCTGTAGTAGGCACGCCATTGGTAAGATCGGAATTGATATAGCGCAGGGCCACACCCAAACCGAATTTATCAGACAGCTTGCGTGAATAACCGGCATCTATGCTGAACTCTCTTGGTTTGCCATTGCCCCAGGAGTTGCCGGCACCATCAGTGAACTGGATATTACCCAGGCTGAAATAACGGAGGCCTACATTGATAGCCTGATCATCAGCAAATTTATAGTAGCCGGAAAGGGAAGCGAGGTAAACATCATTTACCAATTGTTTCAACCAGGGAGTATAGGTTGCAGCTACGCCGCCTTTTGATTCATTGAAAGCAACTTTGCCCATATTCCAGAAACCGGAAGAGGCGTCGGGTGAGGTAGCCAATCCAAGATCACCCATACCACCTGCGCGGGCATCCGGAGAAATGCGCAGAAAAGGAACCGCCGTTGTGACCACATTAATTTTATCCTGTGCTTTTGCTGTAGAAAGTATTCCGCCAAAGATCAACAAAGAAGCAATCAGTTTTGAAGCAGTTGGTCTCATTGATAGTGTGTTTTGCATTAATGTAAATAAAGTATTAAGTTTTGGTTTAAAACAGGGGATAAAATATTGGCTTTTATACTATTGGATCTTAAAAAATCACCAGTTTTTCTATCTTTTCCTTTTTTGATTTACCGGGAACGATCACAGAGAGCTTATAGAGGTACACTCCCCGTCCGATTTTCTGTCCATATTGGTCACGTCCGTCCCAATCCAGTTCACTTGAACGATTGCCGGGTGTATTTATTGTTCGTTCGATCATTTTTATTATCCGCCCCGAAACAGTAAAAATCTGCACTCTTACTAACAGTTCCTGGCCCGGTTTATTATGCTCAAACCAGAATTGAGTATTTGTGGTGAACGGATTGGGGTAATTCAGCACATGACTGATCTCGAGATCTTCATCTTTGGCCACTACAAAGTCAAGCAATACCTCTTTTGAGTTATTCAATACATCCCAGGCTTTGATCTTTAATGTATGTGCCCCGGGTTCAAGATCGGTCAACTGAAACCGTACTGTTCCCTTCTGATAACTATCCTGGTCACTTTGATAAAAATCATTCAATATAAAATAACGGTTGTTATCATTATCCAATGTGGCTACAATATCGTGTCCGATACCGGTACCCACTGTATTGATACCTGAACTGTCTGATAATTTCAGCAGTAAAACCGGGTTTTCATTGGTCACTCCTCCATTCACAAACCGTTCATCATTCAGGTATGCTTTGATCTCCGGTCCCGCTTCGTCATCACTGCCGGCATTGGCACTGCCGCCAACCAGGAAATTGATAAAATACCCTGTTCCGTCCTTCACTCCGTTCTCTGCATACAGGCTGAGTTTGCCATTGCCGTATTGGTAATTGATATCTTTCGGCACTTTGAACGTAAATGAAAAACGTCCGTTCGCAACAGAAGCTTTTCCTTTGAACAACTGGTTGGTTTGTGTGGTGAATGTAGCAGGTTGACTGCCGGGATCATTGGCAAGAGTGGTCACCTGCCGCGGTTTGTCGAACACAGTAGGATAAATATTCCCGTTGAAGTCTGTAAGCAGGTTCCCCTGCATGTCCGTTACTTCTCCTTCTATGATAATTTTCTCTGTTGCCTGAAGTGTATCCACCTGCGAAACCGGCCGGCCATTGATACTCACCGGGCGTGCCTGTATGGCAGGAAATGCAAGTGTCATGGCAGGATCGCCGAGCAGGGTGAACTTCCGGTTATTGGTAATATCACCCGAACTCTGATAAGTAAAATTCTTGGCTTCACGTACTGCATCTCCCAGGCTGCGATACCGGCCATTGGCATCGGGCTGAAGGGCAAACTGCAGATAGTTATTGTTCATTATGCGGTTGCTGAATGCAAACACAATGCGCGTAGTGGTCATTAAAGCAATGGCGCCTGTATTAGGTCTAAGTAGAATATTTTCTCCGAGAGAATTGATATAGGGATTATCATAAGGTGCAAAGTCGCAGGTTGCCGTAATAAACAAAGGAAGCCTGTTGGGATTATTCCAACTGTTCACCATTTCCTGGTCCAGTATGGTTTCTTCCGTCAGCCTGTTAGGGCCTCCATGCCCGGTAAAGTTCCACATCAGCACTCCATTATACACCTGGTTATTGATCGCCTGGTTTACCTGCGGATAGCGGCTTCCGCCTGAGCCGCTTTCCTGCTGAAACGCATCCAGGTATATTTTCTGCTGATCAAACACGGGTGCTACTGAAGAAACTGTTGACGTCACCGTTTCTGCATCCTGCAAATGAAGATTCTGATCTTCATCATCTGCAATGAACAAAAGATTATTTCTCCAGGGGCCGAAACTTTTGGCATTGAAATACGCTTCCAGTTTGTCTACAAAATTCTTTGCTTCTGTATTATTCTTTGCAGGCACACGTCCAATCCCGATATCCAGGGTATTGATCACGATACCGGAATTGATGTCTTCATTATCTTCCAGGAAACCATAAAAATCATCAGATGCATAAGAGTTCAGCACATCCAGCGAGATATTGTTTTCATACGCAGGAACAAAATTCGTATTGCCTGTCAGGCGATCGCGGTAATCATACGAAGCATCGCCAAATAACAAAAGATACCTGGGGCGGTTGGCAGGGTCGGCCCCATACTTATCGAAATACATTTTTACATAATCCCTGATAGCAACAGGATCAGGACTGCCGCTTGAAAATTCTGCATACACCTGCTCCGTGGTTGCTACCACTACTCTTAATCCATTACGCTGCCGATGATGCTGCGCCAGCCGCTGCGCCTGCTCCATAAAAAGCGGGTATGTAACAATGATATAGTCTGCCGGCGCACTTGCATGAAGGTCCTGGCCTCCAACACGGCCAGCCGGCACAGGTGTTAAAAATCCCTGACCGTTAAAAGCTATGTACTCCCGCAGCCGGCTGCAGTCATTCACAAAACGGAAAGTGCTTCCGTCCATATTGCCCTGCATTTTTACCGGGGAAAGCGGGTCGGTAATATCCCAAACCTGGGTGGTGGGAGTTGCTCCATTGATAAGGAATTCGCCTGTATGATTTCCTACCGAAAGCCAGTCGCGGAATGGCAATTGATTCACTGCACTGAGCGAAAGTTGCTGCCTGAAGAACACTTCAAACCAATTGAGCCACCCCTGCGCATTCACACTGCCGGGCGCATAAGTGTAGCTGATATTGTTTGCAGAAGCCGATGCAGGTGCGGTATTAAAGGAGATGGTTTCGCGGGCGAAAAGATCATAGGTGCCCGTGCCTACCGGTGGCAGGTTGATCTGCCCGGCAGGAACACCACTGATCACCACAGAAAAACTGCTGCCGGCGCCCGCCGAGCGGCTGATGCAATGGGTACGCAACTGCAGGGGCGAGCCGGTTATGATATTGGATATTCCGAGCGGGAAATCCCGGGTGAGCACGCGGCCCGGCATAGACGAGAATTCCTCTCCATACCATTCCTTGCCGCTGTTCAGAAAATTGACGGTATCCAGTTCATGAAAATACCTTCCGGAAAAACTGGTAATAGCTATATCGGGATTACCGGCTGCCGGAGCGTCAGGGATCCGCCTGCCCGGGCCACCAATGCTTAGAAAATAGTACGATTTATCGCTATAAAGGTTTTTCTGGTGTGTAAACCGCTGGTTGGCCGAATCTTTGATCCAGTTATCCGGGCCATTGGCGTAGAAAAGAATATAGTCGCTGCCATTCAGCACGCCATCATTGCCATCCACTACCTGGACCGCATTTTCGACCAGATCATCCGTCCAGGGGGCATCATTTGCTTCAGCGAGCATGGTGCCGCCATTTCCGAAAAGCCGGATGGCACCGGAAGGCAGATTGGACGTATTGACGCCGAGGCTGCTGAGAAAGGGAATATCGAGTTTGTAGATGCCCGGGGCCGTTACAGCAATTTTGTAAAAATTGCCGGCTGCCAGCACAGATGAAGACTTGTATTGCCGCTGGGCATGAGCGGTGAAAATAGCGCCCAGCAAACAGGTCACAAGCAGTTGTTTTTTCCCTAGCAGCATAGCAATAACCCCTTGATTTTATGGGGGATTAACGAAGTAAAAAAAGTATTTATGCTAAAAGGCATTTTACCCAAAGTGTTTATATTCGCAATCCCGGTAGTAAAATTTAATCGGCGGACAATAATTTTACCTCATACCGCGTTAAATTTATTCCAATTCATAGGTTTATGCAAAAAACAATGAAAGTGAAAAACTTAGTAATCCTCCTATCCTGTGCGGTGCTCATGTCTTCGTGCAATCTGTTCAAGAAGAAATCCGAAAAATCGGATGTTACCGGCTGGAATTATAATGATAAGAACAGCGGCGGCTACCAGGTAGCCAAAGCCAAAGACCAGCAAACAGGACCAGGCCTGGTGTTTGTACAAGGTGGTACCTTCACAATGGGCCAGACGGACGAGGATGTGATGTCCGACTGGAACAATATCCCCCGCCGGGTATCAGTTCCGTCATTTTATATTGACCGCACGGAGGTTGCCAACGTGCATTACCGCGAATACCTGTACTGGCTCGCAAAAGTGTTTGACCCTTCCGATCCGGTCAATCAACCCATACTTGATGGAGCTATGCCTGATACGCTTGTATGGCGTAGCGAGCTGAGCTATAATGAACCCATGGTAGAATATTATTTCCGTCACCCGGGTTTTAACTACTACCCTGTTGTAGGTGTTACCTGGAGACAGGCTACTGATTTCTGCCTGTGGAGAAGTGACCGCGTGAATGAAGGCATCCTTATCGAAAAAGGCTATGTCAACAAGCAAAGCCTGATGGGCCAGCAAGGCAGCAACAACTTCACGACCAAATCTTACCTGCTTGATCTTTATCAAACTGCTCCCGGTAAAACGGCTACTTCCAAAAAGAACAGCCTGAAAACACCGCAAGGCCAGCCCCGTACAAAAGTGACAATGGAAGATGGGTTCCTGCTGCCTGATTACCGCCTGCCTTTTGAAGCTGAATGGGAATATGCGGCTTATGGCCTGATCGATCAGAACCCACGCCCCAGCAAAAAAGAAGGTAAACGTGGTGAGGAGTTGCAGTCCAACAAACAGATCTATCCCTGGTCACAAAACGTGAACGGCCTGCGTGATACCCGTCACGGAAGCTGGCAGGGTCAGTTCCTGGCCAACTTTAAACGTGGCTCGGGTGATAATGCCGGTGTGGCTGGTGGTCTGAACGACCGTGCTTTCTACACTGCTGACGTAAAATCATTCTTCCCCAATGGTTTCGGTCTTTATAACATGGCCGGCAACGTAAGCGAATGGGTACAGGACGTATACAGGCCTCTTTCCACGATGGACTTTGATGATATGCCTGCCCCTTATCGTGGTAACAATTTTAAAAAGATCTATAAGAATGCAGACGGTGAAGCAGAGATCAATGATACAACCGGCCGTGTAAGAATGGTGGCTGTAACAGATGAAGAAAGCAAAAACCGCCGCAACTATCAGCGTGGTAATGTGATCAACTATCTCGATGGTGACACTGCATCACAGGCTGCATATGGTTATGGTATGACTACCCTGATCAGTGATAAATCAAGAGTGTACAAAGGTGGTAGCTGGAACGACCGCGCTTACTGGCTGAGCCCCGGCACACGCCGCTTCCTGGAAGAAGACCAGGCGCTGAGCACACTCGGTTTCCGTTGCGCAATGGACCGCATGGGAAGCCCTGAAGGTAATGGCCGCAAAGTTGGTCAGCAATTCCCGACCAAAAGACAAAGAAGATAATCAACTTTCAATAAGCTTAAGACCCTCCGCAAAAACGGGGGGTTTTTTATTACTATCCAACCTATTTTTGTTGTATGTCAATAGAACGGTTATACGAGATCTACCAGCAATATCCATCTGTGCAAACAGATACACGGAAGCTGAAAGCAGGTGATATTTTCTTCGCATTGAAAGGCGGCAATTTTAATGGGAACAGTTTTGCCGCCAAAGCCATTGAGGCCGGCGCAGCCTGTGCCGTGATCGATGAAAAAGAATTTGAGATCCCCGGCAAAACATTTCTTGTTGCCGATGTGCTGGAAGCGTTGCAGCAACTGGCCCGGTATCATCGTGAGCAATTCAATAATCTGCCTGATGGCAGGCGGGTGCCATTTCTGGCCATCACCGGGAGCAATGGAAAAACCACCACCAAGGAATTGATCCATGCCGTTCTATCCACTACTTACAAAACGTATACAACAGAAGGCAATCTGAATAATCATATCGGTATTCCCCTCACCTTGCTCAAAATAAAAATGGACGCAGAAATAGCGGTGATCGAAATGGGGGCCAACCATCAAAAAGAAATAGCCGGTTATTGCGAATATGCGCAGCCTACCCACGGGTTGATCACCAATGCAGGCAAAGCCCACCTGGAAGGGTTTGGGGGAATTGAAGGTGTAAGAAAAGGAAAAGGCGAATTGTTTGATTATCTGCGGACCTTAGCTCATGGCTTTGCATTGGTAAACTGGGATTATGAATACCTCCATGAAATGAGCAAGGGCATCAGCGGCATCATCAAATATGGAACGCACGGAGATGCACATGTGATCGGCACTATCCAGGAAAGCGATCCTTTTCTGCAAGTGGCCATTCAGCAAGGCATCAACGAAAAGATTATCGCCACACAACTGGTAGGTGATTATAACCTGCCCAATGTACTTGCTGCTGTTACTGCCGGTAAACTTTTCAAAGTACCTGATGCCCTGATAAAAAAAGCAATTGAAAATTACATCCCTTCCAACAGCCGGTCGCAACTGATCGAAAAAGGAAGCAATAAGATCATACTGGATGCATATAATGCCAACCCCAGCAGCATGAAGCTGGCCATTGAAAACTTCGCACGCCTGCAGGCTGATAATAAAATACTGATGCTGGGAGGTATGGCGGAATTAGGTGAAGAAAGCCTGCAGGAGCATATCTCCATTATTGATCTGATCAAACAATACCCCTGGAAAGAAGTGGTGCTTGTTGGTGGTGATTTCCTGAAAACCCAGCATCCGTTTCTCCGGTTTGAAAACGCAGCGCAGGCCCGCCAATGGTGGCAGGAGCAAAAGTTTGAAAACACTTATGCACTTATCAAAGGCAGCCGAAGCATGCAAATGGAAAAAATACTGGAGTAATAAAATCAATAATGGAAATTTTAGGCTACCTCGCTTCAGTACTCATCGGCATTTCATTGGGAATGGTGGGCAGTGGCGGCTCCATTCTCACGGTGCCTGTGCTGGTATACCTGATGTCGGTGAACCCATTGCTGGCAACTACAAGTTCATTGTTTATCGTAGGCGCTACCAGCCTGATCGGCGGGTTAAGATCGTATGGAAAAAAGCTGGTGAATTTTAAAGCAGTGACTGAATTTGGCATCCCTTCTATTTTTTCCATTTTCCTTACCCGGCATTATTTGCTGCCTGCATTGCCTGATCATTTATTTTCCATTGGGAAAATACAGGTACACAAACCCATGTTCCTGATGGTGATCTTTGCCTTGCTGATGCTGGCAGCTTCCATCTCCATGATACGCAGCAGCCAAAGGGAAGAATGGTTGAATGCGGAAGCAGAAAGCGAACATACTTACCAGGCCATTCCTTTATTATTGCTGGGTTTGCTTATTGGCGTTATCACCGGTTTACTGGGAGCAGGCGGCGGCTTCCTGATCATCCCGACACTGGTCATTTTTCTTAAACTGCCCATGAAGACAGCAGTAGGCACTTCCCTGCTGATCATTGCCATCAACTCCTTATTCGGTTTTCTTTTCAGCTTAAAACAATTTGAGTATGACTGGTCATTGATGCTTTCTTTCACAGCTTTATCCATTGCCGGGCTGCTGATCGGAAGCAGGCTTGCCGACAAGATCCCGGGCTCTTCCTTAAAAAAGGGATTCGGATGGTTTATACTAATAATGGGTATATATATCATTGTGAAAGAGATATTCCTGGAACATATTTAAAGAAACTTTTCTTTATGTTCTCTGCCCTGAAAAGCCGACCTTTGCAAAAAATTACCCTTCACAGATGTCAGAAAAAAATATAAACCGGGGGTACTTAGTTTCCGCACTTGGTTGCCGCTGCCCCCGATGCAGGCAAGGCAAGCTTTTCAAATACCCAGTCAGCATCAATCCCAAGAAGAATATGACCATGAACCAAACCTGCACTGTTTGTGGTCAGCCTACAGAAATTGAAGTAGGTTTCTATTATGGCACCAGCTATGTGAGTTATGCATTGACGATCGCCCTGAGTGTAGCCAGCCTGATAATCTGGTGGGTGTTCATCGGCTTGTCAGTGAATGATAACCGTTTCTTCTACTGGATGGGGATCAATGCCGTTTTCCTGATCATTCTTCAACCCTGGCTGATGCGGTTAAGCCGCAGCCTTTGGATCTCCTGGTTCGTTCGCTATGACCCGAACTGGAAACATACCAAACCAGGCGATACATCTGAGAGATTGAACCTGGATCAGGGTACCAACTGGTAAAGTACGAATGGCGCGAATGAGTATAAATGACAAGAATCAATAAGGAAGCCGCGAATAGCACGAATTCGTGTCATTCGCGGCTTCCTTATTGATTCTTGTCATTGGGATTCTTTCGCGTCATTCGTGTTAATAGCTCATTTCGTCCAGTTTTACTTTCCCCTTAAACGTCCAGAACACAAAGCTCGTGTACAATGCTACCAGCGGTGTTCCTATCAGTGCGATCAGCAATAATATTTTCATTGTTTTCTCTGAAGCAGCTGCGTTATGAATAGTGATGCTGTTGGCTGCATCATTGGTAGCATATAGCAGGTTAGGGAAGACTTCTATCGCTACCATAATAAGCAGTGAGGCAATAGTGACACAGGAACTGGCGAATGCATGCCGGTACTTTCCTTTATTCAACATGCGGGGGATATTAGCGATTGCCAGCATCATGATCAGAGGGAAGATAAAAAACTGGGGGTTGGACTTTATCCGGTCGCTTAGGTGCGGGATATAAAGAAGGGTATACACTGTAGTGATTGCAAAACTCATCACAAAGAAAACAGTGAAGTTCTTGGCAAGGATAGTGAGTTTGGTGTATAAGCGATTTTCCGTTTTCATGGCAAGGTAGATGGCGCCATGCATCATGAACAGCGCCAGCGTTGTTATCGCTACCATAATGGAAAAAGGATTGAAGAAACTAAGCCAGTTGCCGGTAAATTCTTTCTGATCATTCAAGGGCAGGCCAAGCGCAACATTTCCCAGCATCAACCCCAACGAGAGCGCGATCACAATACAGGCAAATGAATACACAAAATCC
>DATAJQ010000252.1:0-2115 GCA_036262095.1 Chitinophagaceae bacterium
GCGCATTTCTTTGAGCATATGATGTTCCAGGGATCGGACCATGTAGGTGATGAGCAACATTTTAAGATCGTGTCTGAAGCAGGTGGTACACTGAATGGCAGTACCAACCGCGACCGGACCAACTATTATGAAACGGTTCCCAGCAACCAGGTAGAAAAAATGCTCTGGCTTGAAGCCGACCGTATGGGTTTCCTGCTCGATGCAGTGACACAGCAAAAATTCGAAATACAACGTTCAACAGTAAAGAATGAACGCGGACAGAACTATGATAACCGTCCTTATGGCTTATTGGGTGAAGTTTCAGCGAAAAATCTCTATCCTTATGGCCATCCCTATTCCTGGCTCACCATTGGTTATATCGAGGAGCTGAACCGCGTGAATGTAAATGACCTTAAAAACTTTTTTCTCCGCTGGTATGGCCCTAACAATGCAACGCTTACTGTTGGTGGAGATGTAAACCCTGCACAGATCGTGAAATGGGTTGAAAAATACTTTGGTTCTATTCCCCGCGGACCGGAAGTGGTGCCGGTAAAACTGGAACCGGTAAAACTGGACCAGGACCGTTATGTAAGTTATACTGATAACTATGCCCGTGCTGCGCAACTGCGACTGGTTTATCCTACTGTTCGCGATTATGATAAAGATGAAGCAGCCCTTTCCTGCCTGGCCCAGGTGCTTGGCGGTGGAGGAGGCGGTGGCCGTGGCGGACGAGGAGGCGGTGGCGGAGGTAACAGAAACTCCGTACTGTACCAAACGCTCATCAAAACACAAAAAGCATTATCTGCCAGCGCCAGCAACCAGGCTTCTGAACTCGCGGGTGAATTTGCATTCTCTGTAACCCCTTACCCCGGCAAAAATCTCGCAGAAATGGAAGCTTTGGTCAAAGAAGCATTGACTGAATTCGAAAAAAGGGGAGTGACTGATGAGGATGTAGAGCAGTTCAAGACACAGTTTGAAGCACGTACGATCAATGGACTGGCCAGTGTATCCGGCAAAGTGAGCCAGTTGGCGGCGTTCCAGACATTTACCGGCAACCCCAATATGATCAGAACGCTTATGTCGCAATACAGCACATTGACCAAAGAAGATGTAATGCGAGCATATGAGAAATATATCAAAGGCAAACCGCATGTGATCGTAAGCGTGCTGGTAAAAGGCCAGGAAGACCTGATCGCCCATGCAAATGATTATACAATTGATACCACGCACTATCAGAGGCCTGACTATGGTTATGCAGGACTGAAGTATAACAAAGCAACCGATAATTTCGACCGTAATATGATGCCCTCCAACGGGCCCAATCCTGTGGTAAAAGTGCCTGCCTTCTGGCGTAAAGACCTGCCAAATGGCATTAAAATGATCGGCACAGAAAATACCGAAATCCCTACCGTTACGATCTCCATTTCCATGCCTGGCGGTCACTTGCTGCAGGCCAATGATCTTTCCAAAGCAGGGCTTGCGAATCTTTTTGCTCGTATGATGAACGAGGACACTAAAAATCACACTGCGGAAGAATTCTCAGCCGAACTGCAGAAAATGGCCAGTTCGATCAGCATCAGCAGCAGCAGGGATGATATCTCATTCAATGTGCAGACCCTGAAAAAGAACCTGGACAAAACACTCGCTCTGTTGCAGGAGCGCATGTTCAGTCCGCAGTTCAACCAAGAAGACCTCGACCGTATCAAACGCCAAATGCAGGAAAACTTCAAGCAGGCCAAAACACAGCCTGCGACCGTAGCCACTGATGTGATCGCCAAACTCAATTTCGGCCCTAATAATATTCTTGCTATTCCTGAAAACGGTACCGCAGAAAGCGTTGCCAATATCAGCCTGAACGATATCCAGCATTATTATGACAATTACATCACCAATAAGGGGTTGAAAGTAGTGGTGGTAGGTGATATCAGGGAAGCAGAGATCTTACCCAAGCTGGCATTCCTGAATAAATTGCCGAATAAGACAGTTACTATCCCTAAAGTCGAAGCCACGCCACTGCCCAATAATGAATCACAGATCTATCTCGTAGATATTCCTAAAGCGGCACAAACAGAATTCCGCGTGGGTTATCATACCGGATTGAAATACGATGCCACTGGCGAGTATTATCGCGCCAGC
>DATAJQ010000253.1:0-2769 GCA_036262095.1 Chitinophagaceae bacterium
TTAGTATGTGTCAAAATATTACTCACGTTTACAAACAAATTGTAAATTGGATTACAAATGTATAATAATAATTGGGTTATCGCCACAAATTTTTTGTTATAAAAACTGTCTATGGACCAACTAGCTACTGAAAAGAAAAAGGCATCCGGCGCCAGAAGGTTTTTCCGAACGTTTGTTATCGTGCTGGTACTGGGCCTCATCGTGTTCGTGCTCATCAAATACTTTTTTGTATTCGGCACCGGGGCCAAGGCCGGGCAGTTGAACTTTATCGTTAAGAAGGGATATGTCTGGAAAACCTATGAAGGCCGGATGATACTCAGTGGCTACCGCACCAACCAACCGGGCAGTATCCAGTCGAACGAATTTGAATTTTCCGTGGTAGATGAAAAAGTGGCAAACCAACTGATGGGCAACAGCGGCGCTTTCTTTGAACTTCATTATAAGGAATACCTGGGAGCACTGCCCTGGCGGGGGATGAGCGAGTATATCGTAGATAGCATCATCTCCATGCGGCGGGCTGAAACGGGTTTGCCACAGCCTTTGCCATGACCGGGCTGTTCCCGCCAATTACAAATTCTTTGTGGTCTTTGTGCCTCCGTGGGAGCTATATCCCACGGAGGCACAAAGACCACAAAGAATAAATATTTATCAGGGAAGTTCTGAGGGATATTAAGCTAATAAAAGAAATATTGCCGGGCGCTTATGAATATCTATGTTTTCTTTCTTCCAGGCAGCAATGGTTTTAGTTTTGACCCATTCATTCTCTCCTGTTAAATCCACAGCAATACATAAGCGGGAGTCTGAATTGGCATGCTTCAATAAGGACTCAATAAGCTGATTATTGCGGTAAGGTGTTTCGATAAAAATTTGTGTGCAGTTATTTTTCTTCGATTCCGCTTCCAGTTCTTTAATGGCTTTTATCCTTTGCTGGGCATCAATCGGCAAATAGCCAAAGAAGCGAAACTGCTGACCATTCATACCGCTGGCCATCAGCGCCAGCAAAATGGAACTTGGACCAACCAGCGGGATCACCGGCACATTCATATCCTGCGCCACAGCTACCAGCAATTGACCCGGATCAGCCACACCCGGACAGCCTGCTTCGCTGATGATGCCGATTGTTTTCCCTTCCTTTAATTTTTGACGGAAAATGCCCTGCACTTCTTCTTCGGCCTTATGGATGGTGAACCATTCGTATTCGTCGATCACGATCTCTTCGCCGGCAGGCAACCGCTCCTTCCAGAACTGCTTCAGGAAACGGCGGGCAGTCCGTTCATTTTCCACAAACAGTACCTGGCATTTTTTTACTGCTTCAGCAATATAAAGCGGGATGGCATTCAGGCCCTTTTCATCGAGCAGGGAAGGGACAAGGTATACAGCTCCTTTTTCCATATTAAGGGGCTTTTACTTTGTGAACGGTGAGCGTGGCAGCAATAATGGCATAAGCCGGCGCAAAGATGATCACCAGGTGCATCATGTAAAATAATATGCCATTGCCGATAGCCAGCCCTTTATGACGACCGATGAAATGAATACTTTGAGAAGGACTGTGGTTGTTCCGGGCAAGACTGTAATCCAGCATGGAAAAGCCATAATAGTAGCACTCCATAAAAAGCGCGATCAGCGGAGTGATCCACCCGATCACGGGGATCAGCGATAAAAGAATAAGGGCGATAAGATAAACAGTTTGCCAGCCACAGTTACGGATGGCAATGCTCATGCCCCTTGACATTTCCTTTTTTATGTCTGACCACCCCGGCGCTGATTCATTGCTCTTGATAATGGATTCCGTTTTGCGGCTGATATACGCAAAAATGGGAGAGCCGATAATGAGGCAGATGTATTTGAAAAAGGAAAAATAAAAAAGCAGCAGGGTAAGCCAGAGTATGATACCGGCAAAAGTGAACAGGAACCCTAAAAAGCTATTCTGGAATTTCTGGATCCAATCGCTTACGTGCAGGATATGGGTAATGTATTCGATAACTTCTGTAGCCGACCTCCCGAAAAAATACATGCCTGTAACAAACAGGGCTGTATAAATAAGCCCTGGTATCAACACCCATTTCCATAACCGGTGCTGCAGGATGAAGCGGTGCGCTTCTCCCCAGGATTGAATGGTTATGACTATTTCTTTGAGCAAAACGTAAATTTGAATGGTAAATATAGGAAAGAGAATGGTATCCTGATGACAGGGAATAACAGGATAATTACTTAAAGAAGATTAAAATGTCATTAAAGAAATTACCGCTCTCGTTTTATCAGCGGGAGAATGTACTTCAGATAGCAAAGGAGCTGATGGGAAAGATACTCGTTACTCAATGGAATGGCATCACTACATCGGGACGTATTGTAGAGTGTGAAGCGTATGCAGGTGTGATAGACAAAGCTTCGCATGCGTATGGCGGCCGGAGAACAAACCGCAATGAGATCATGTATGCCAATGGCGGTTATGCTTATGTTTATCTCTGCTATGGCATCCATCACCTGTTTAATGTGGTAACCAATATCAGGGAAGTTCCAAATGCTATTCTTTTGCGTTCACTTGAACCATTGAAAGGAGTGCCTGAAATGTTGCTCCGTACCGGGAAGAAAAAAGCTGATTACACGCTTACCCGCGGGCCGGGGAACCTTTCAAAAGCACTGGGCATTGTTACCAGCCAGTCAGGAATGATACTGAGCGGAAAACAACTGTTCCTGGCAGACGATGGGTTTACCTACCCTGCAAAGGATATTGCGGCATCGCCACGCATCGGAGTGGATTATGCAGGG
>DATAJQ010000254.1:0-14531 GCA_036262095.1 Chitinophagaceae bacterium
CTGCTCACCTTATTGTTGAGCGCTGCATTATTCTCTACCGCACAGAAAAAAGAACCAGAACTCCCCACTTTCGGAAAAGTGGAGAAAGCTGAGCTCGAAATGAAAGAATGTTCCTTTGACGAAAAAGCCGAAGCGCTGATCCTTGTTGATGATGCCCAGTTGGAATACATTATTGGATCGGGGCTCGATATGAAAAGACGGATACGAATAAAAATACTTTCTGACAAAGGGCTTGAATGGGCCAATGTGCACCTTGAGTATGTAAGCCAGAACAATGATCAGGGCATCACCGGCCTGGAAGCGCAAACTTATAATCTCGATGATAATGGTAATATCATAATCACCAAACTGGAGAAAAAACTGATCTATGATAAAAAGTTGAATAAAAGAAGGTCAGAAAAAGTGTTCACCCTTCCTGGTGTTAAGGTAGGCTCCGTTATAGAGTATAAATATAAGCATGTAGGCATGGGGCTTATCGACTGGTATTTCCAGCGTTCCATTCCTGTTAAATACAGCCGGTTTAAAATGGACTTTCCTGAGGAAATTGAAATGCATGTAACTCCGCGTGTGAGCAGGAAATATGAACAGAAAAAAGAGACATCCGGCAGAAGGGTGATCAACACTTATTCCATGGCGGAAGTACCTTCATTCCGTGACGAGCCATTTATTATCAATGAAGATTTTTACCGCGACCGTCTTGAAACGAAAGTTAAAGGTTACACAGTCGATGGTCGTTATTATAACCGAGTGGCCAACTGGCTGCAGGTGATCAAAGCGCTGATGGAAGATGAGGACTTCGGTGCACAGATCAAAAAGAATATCCCCCGGACCGCTGATCTTGATGCAAAACTGAAAAATATAACCCAGCCTTATGATCGGATGAAGACGATCTATAAATATGTGCAGGAGAATATGCAATGGAATGAGTACGTGGGCATCTGGGCATTGGATGGTGTAAAAGCTGCCTGGAAAGACAAAAAAGGAACTTCCGGAGAAATCAACCTGATACTGGTTAACCTGTTGAAAGATGCCAAACTCAATGCGCACCCTGTATTGGTAAGCACGCATGACAATGGCGTGGTGAACACGCTTGATGCGGGCACATTCGACTGGCCGGGCTATCAGCAATTCGACAAGGTGATGGCTTTTGTGGAAATAGATGGTAAAGAATATGTGCTTGATGCATCACAAAAGGAAACTCCTGCTCACCTGGTCCCTGCAGAGATACTCGAAACACAAGGGCTTGTTATTGAAAAAATAGAGACCTACGAATGGGGCTGGCGACAGCTTTCTAATCAAAACCTTTCCAAGAACATGATACTGATAAATGGCAAGATTGATGAGGCAGGTAAAATGGCCGGTGAAGCTACTATCTCCAGTTATGATTATGCCCGTCTGTCGCGCCTCCCGGTTGCCAGGAAAGGAAAGGAAAAATATATCGAAAAATATGTTTCCGCCAACCAGGGCATGACTGTTGATGATATCAGTTTCACCAATCTCGACAATGATTCATTGCCATTGGTCCAGCATATTAAATTCAACCAGCCGTTGAACAGTTCAGGTGAATACAGCTATTTTTCATCCAATATCCTTTCTGGGCTGGAAAAAAATCCCTTTGTTGCTGACCAGCGTCATTCAGACGTATTTTTTGGCACCAATCAGGCCTATGTCATTATAGGCAATTTCAATATTCCGGAAGGTTATGAACTGGAAGCATTGCCCAAAAATATCAAATTGATCATGCCGGATACAAGTATCGTTATGACCCGGATGGCGCAATTTTCCAATGGCATGCTGATGACGAAAATACAGGTGGACTTTAAAAGGCCTTATTACCCTGCTTCACAGTATGCAGAATTCCAGGAGTTTTATAAAAACCTGTTTGACCTGATCAATGAACAATTCGTAATACGCAAAAAGAAAGCCTGATCCATAAATGTGTGAGATGAACAAGAGAAACTTATTTATCGTTGCCGGTCTTCTGACATCCTTTGCAGCAGGAGCGCAGGCAGGCTTGTATACATTGGCATCGGTGCCGGAAGCACTGCGGGCCAAAGCTACTGTGGTAACGCACCTGGAGGAGGTGAAATACGAGATCGAATCACTTGACAAGACCACCTATAGCATTCATAAAATATTCACCGTGGTAAACGCGGAAGGGAAAGATGCTTTATTCTTCAATGAATATTCTTCAAAATCTGTGTCCCTGGAGGATGCAGAAATAAGAGTGTTTGATGGCAATGGAAAACAAACAGACCGGTACAGGAAAAAGGATATGACAACGGTAGCTACCGGGGAAGGGCTTATTGAAGATGGGAATGTAACTTATTACCGGATCACTCCGCCCTCCTATCCTGTCACTGTTGAATTGAATTATGTACTAAAGATCAAAAGCACATTAAATGTGCCGGATTATCGTTTTATTCATCCTAAAGAAAGCATATTGTCGTCTACCTACACGGCGAAGGTGCCGGTGGAAATGAATTTGAAATATAAACCGGTCAACACAACCATTCAACCAATAATCACAGAAGAAGGCAAGTTTAAATTATACAAATGGGCAGTCAAAGACCTTGCCCCGCTGGAATATGAAGAAGGCGCTGTTTCGCCCCGCAGCCGTTATCCGCATATTGCATTATCGGTTGACCAATTCTCGCACTACGGTTACAAAGGTGATTTTTCTTCCTGGAAAAACTTTGGGGTATGGATAAACAATCTTTATACAGGGCTTGATGAACTCCCTGCCGACCGGCAGCAGTTTTTTGTTAACCTGGTAAAAGATGTACCCGACCAAAAAGAAAAGATCAGGAAGATCTATAAATACATGCAGCAGAATTTCCGGTATGTAAGTATTCAACTGGGGATTGGCGGATACAGACCTTTCTCTGCAACATTCACTGACCAGAAAAAATATGGGGATTGCAAGGCATTGAGCAATTATATGAAAGCCGCTTTAAAAACAGTCGGCATCCAAAGCCATGTAGCCATCATCAATGCTGAATTTAACCAGGAACCGGTTGACCCTGATTTTCCTTCCAATAATTTCAACCATGTTATCCTTTGCGTACCTGGTCAAAAAGATTCTACCTGGCTTGAGTGCACCAGCAACACCGCAGAATTTGGGGTATTAGGGAATTTTACAGAAAACCGGAACGCACTTCTCATCACAGAAAACGGAGGAGTGCTGGTACCAACTCCCAAAAGTCATGCTTCAAGCAATGTATTCACAACACGTACTACGGTTTCCCTTTCTGATGATTTGTCTGGCATCAGCGAAACCCTCATTCAGGCAAGTGGAGAATACAGAGAGACTTTGGACAATATTCTGAAAGAAAAAAAGGACCGTCAAAAGGAAGCGATCGTTTTCTATTGGGGATTTAAGCAACCCGATGAATTTATACTTACCAAAGAAGGAGAAACAGCTACTTTGAAAATGGCTTTTTCTAAAATACCAGAGTTCAATGCGGGTGATAAACTCTTTATTAATCCCCGGATGAATAAGCTATGGTCATCAAGACTGCCTAAATCGGAAAACAGGAAACTGGATTATTATTTCCGTTATCCATTCGAGGTGCGTGATACAACGATCTATAAACTGCCTGCCGGTTCAAAACCAGACGTACTGCTAAAAGAAAAAGAACTGAAATGTGATTACGCCAGCTTTAATTCCAAAGCGTGGTATAATGAGCAGGAGAACGCTGTGTATGTGGCAACCGCTCTTATTCTTGAGCAATACAAGATACCGGCTTCGGATTATGCCGCTGTCAAAAAGTTCTTTGATGATATTGCACAGGAAGACGCACAGAAACTGGTAGTAAAGAAAGGAGAAGCCCCAAAGAAAGCATTTTAAGTAATAAACAAAGGGCTTACTTAACGTAAGCCCTTTGTTTATCATATTCTCCTAATGTGTTCCCAGCCCTGGTTTATTAACAACTACTTCAGCAGCTTGCGCTTTTTGTCTGGATTTCCTGCGTCCGCGGAAGAATAGATAAAGGTTGAAGAACAGCATAATTCCAAGATAGATACTGAATCCCCCGATTTTACTGCTGAGTACTTCCAGCAAGTCACGGCTGTCCGGTACATTATAAGTGATCTCCATGATCACCAGGGCAAACCCAAGATTGAGCAGGTAAAAGCCCGTTTCAAACAACCGGTTAGTGGAAAGCGCTATTTCAGTGCGGCCGCTAAAAATATCCAGCATAAATATTTTACTGTTTTTAAACAATACATGGGCCACATACCAGGTGAGCGCAATCACTATAGGCAGGTAAATGAGATAGGCGGTAAAGTTCAAAGATGAGTTCATATTGTTAGTTTTTATGGTGAGAGAAATGTTTCCGTTTGTAGCTGAAATGCAGGATCACTCCCATATTCATAAAATGGATCACAGCAAGTATGAGCATGATCCTTCCGGTCATATAAGCAATACTGGTAAATACTTCTGTCCAGTTGCTCAGTGTTTCCCAGGATTGGATCATCCAGGCAGCATAACCCAGGTTGAGCAGGTAATAGCCGGTCAGCAACAGCTTATTGATCGAGTCGGTGATCCGTTCATCTCCGTGCAGCAGCGCCAGGATATATGCTCTGCCATTCCGGTAAAAGACCAATCCCACATGAACAGTAATACAATACGTAATAAAGAGGTAAAGCAGGTAGGCGATCGTATTCATACAGGAAGATTTAGTGTATTGATCAGTATCGCAGGACAAAGATAATAGTAGTTTTCATATTTTCAGTATTTTCTGAAAATAAATTTCAATCAAAGGGATTGACCAATTAAAGCCTTCGCGGAACAGGCAAAAAATCAGAAGAAATTGATGCCGGCATTCCAGCCAAACCATCCAGTTACCTTATCCGAGATAGTAAAGTGCTTGTAGCCGCCTGGAGGGCCGGGAAAATAATATCCTTTAAATCCGGTTTTCTGATCAGACATATATACTGACACAGCGGGGCCTGCAAAGATGGAGATGAATTTGCCGAGTTTAATATTCAGGTTGAGGTGAAGACGGTTAAGAATATTGGTATAATCCCAGGATCCCAGGTACAAATATTGCGAGTGCAGTTCGGGGTTGAATGTAAACGATCTTTTTTTATTCAATGGCATCTCTCTGCCCAGGCCATAGCCAAAGGAATATATCTTTTCATTTGAGTTGGACTGTATCGCTGCTTCCAGGATACTGTACAACTTTGAATTGCCTGTTTTAAACGCGACATTTACATTCATCAGTTCATGTGCAGAGAAACTGAGTTTATGATACCCTTTCAATATAACATTGATAAGACCGATGCTGTAACCATCTGAAGTGTCTGCTATATTGATCAATCCTACCTGGAGCCCTTTCAATCTTTTGGAATAGTTAAGCACACCGGCGATCTGTACTCCCCTGGTTTCCTTATTGCTTATATTGGCCACTCCGGCGATCTGTACGCCACTTAGTTTTTTCCGGGCAAAATTGGCCACGCCTGCTGCCTGTACACCTTTTACGCTATCAGCCACATGATTGTATACACCGCCGACCTGGAAACCATTGAACCTTCCTTTTACAAAATTGCCTACGCCTGCGGCCTGCATGGCTTTTACCGTATCCAGTACTGTATTGTTGATACCTGCTACCTGGATCCCTTTCATCTGCCCTCCTACCACATTGAACCAACCGGCAAACTGCGCATACTTCACATCCTTTTTATCAATATTGAACCAGCCGCCGATCTCAATTCCGTTGGTACCTGCTGTATAACCTCCAAGTACATTTAATGAGAAATTATTAACTACCTGTCCGCTCATTTTTCCATGGGATCCCAGTCCTGGTACCAATGATGCCTGGAAAGGCCGGGTGGTAAAGAATTTCTTCAGGTTAATGCTTTGTATCTTCTGCTTGGCAGAAAGCAGGAAACGCCCCATTTTGGTCCTTTCTACCTGTGCAGAATCAGTGATGGCTGCCACAGGGGCAGCCACAATTGTATCTTTTTCTTTTACTTCCAGGGGCGGCACCGTCGCTTCTGCCACTTCATAATCTTCCGGACTGATGACCGTTCTCTCCGCCTCATTTTCCAATGGCACCATGGTGATGGTCAATTGCTGGCTATGCCGCGGTTCTATTATCACCGAAGTATCCGCATAGAACTCTTTACTGAGTGTAAGTTCCGCAGTACTTTTCCTGCCGCTTTTTAATTTGAGTTTAAAAAATCCCTCCTGGTTGGTAAGCGTAGCAGCAAGCAATCTTTTTTCATACACACTCGCCTCCCGGATGGCATGGCCGGTTTGTTCGTCATATACAAACCCGCTTACAGAATACACCCTTTCTTCCTCCACAGCCCGGTTGGTTACCATTGTAAGCCGGATCGGAGCTTTGCGGATAATAATATAATTACCGCTCTCTATGAATTCATAACCGGAACTGAAAATTTGTTCCAGCACTTCTTTTAATGTCCTATTATTTGCGTTGATACTGATAATGCTGTCTTTCTTAACAATACTGGAGCTGTAGGAAAAATAAAAATTGCCTTTATTGCTCAGTATCTCCAGCACTTTATCAAGCCGTTGCCGGTTTGCCTCAAGCGATATATTCCTGGATAAAAGATTTTGCGCAGTGGCGTCAACAGCGCTGAACAAAACAATAAGGAGAAGGCCTGACAGCAAAAACTTTTTCATTTCGGGAACCTGTGTTATTCAATGATCACCTGGCCGGCGGTCTGGTTTATTTTGACACCCAGGGTAAGACTGATCAATTCCAGTACCCTGTCGAGTGATTCATTATAGAGAGATATATTGATACGAAGATCACGCAGTTCGGGGCGGCCGATCACGATATTTGATTTATACGCTTCATTCAACACTTCAACCAGTTTCCAGAGAGGCGTATCATCACAAACAAATTCTTTGGTGCGGTAATAGTTATATAATTTATCTGTTACTGGCTCCTTGGTCAAGCTATCGGCTGAAGTAACAGCTACTTGCTCATTGGCATGCAATTCCACCGTTTTGCCTTTATGCGTTACGCGTACGATACCGGTTTCCACGATCACAGCGGTAAGGCCATTTTCGCTGCGCACATTAAAGGAAGTGCCCACTACAGTGATCTCGACATCGTTGACTGAAACGATAAATGGTTTTGTTTTATCGGGTGCAACATGAAAGAACGCTTCGCCTTTCAATGTCACTTCCCGTTTATTGCCGCGGAAGCGGGAAGGATAATCCAGGGAAGACGTTTTATTAAGCGTTACCACTGATCCATCAGGCAATGTATCTTTCATTACTGCATCAGTAGTTTGTGCCAGTATTTGTTGAGCGGGCCTGTTATCATATATCCAGTAACCCAATACAGCCAGGCCGATAACCAATACGGCAGAAGCTGCAATTTTCATCCAGCCAAAACCGGCTCTGCGAACAGAAGATTGCGGGTGACTTTCGTTGGCGTCTCCCTGTTGTATACGCTGACGGAATCTTTGCCAGGCTTTGTTTTCGTCTACTGTAGAAACGGAAGCCAGTTGAAGACTGGCATCCCATACTTTTTTCAATTCGTTGTAGTATGCCTGGTTTTCCGCATTGGCAGCCAGCCATTGCTTCACCTGTTCTTTTTCAACAGGGTTGGCTTCACCAAGCAGGTGCTTCACCAGTAAGTCATCATTAATATGGTAAAATTTTTCTTCCAGCGTAATAGTTTTAGATGTTTAGAAATAAAAACAGTACCGATAAAAATTCAACCAGTTTTTGCCGCAACAGCTTTAAGGCTTTTCCCATCTGGTTCTCTACCGTTTTCACGGAAATATCCAGCTCATCAGCGATCTCGCGGTATTTCATATCAGCAAACCGGCTTAACTGGAAGATCAGTCTGCACTGTTCCGGTAATTCCTCCAGCGCTTTTTTATAGCGCGCTTCCAATTCCTTGCCCATCACTTTACCCTGGGCATGATCTGCCTGGTTCTTCATGCTGTGTGCCACATATAATTGGTGATTGGAGCGTACTTTTTGGTGCTTAAGATAATTGAGGCATTCATTGTGGATGGCCCGGTAGAGATAGGCTGCAATAGGACCATTGAAAGAAAGATTTTCTGCCCGTTCCCATAGCTTGAAAAAGACCTGCTGCACCATTTCTTCGGCTTCGTCTTCATCTTTCAGAATAGTACAGGCATAAGCATGCAGGTTCTTAAAATATGTTTTAAAAACCTGCTCAAAAGCGGCTTCATCTTTTTTAGCCAGTAATGTGTTGAGCGATTGATCGTCTATTTCCATCCTAACGGACCGGTAACCTGATTCCAAAATTAGTGCTGCGCCCAAAAGTAGTTTTTAAAAGAACAACTGAAGAACCGCTTACCCCTATTTACACATTAAATAATGGACAAAGAATGCTTATTAAATTAAATTTCCAGAAACCCTTCTAATGAACTGATAATCAGATTGAACATCAGTAAGGAAAGAATGGCAGATCAGGTCGTAATGCAATCTTCCCGTCTTCCCGCCTTACCGGTAAGTTTTTACCGGTAAGGTGGGAAGACGGGAAGGGGTCGTTTTTATAGTTCTTGTTTTATTTAGTGGGAGATTATTTGATCACACCGCAACCGATCCTTGTTCCTGCATTCCCGGTTGGCTGTGTTTTAAAATCATCCACGCCGCCATGTACGATCACGGCTTTGCCGAGGATATTTGTTGAAACCGGGCCGCCGAGTGTCCAGAGATCTGTTTCGAGGGTTAATTTTCCTTTGCCTTTGCTGTCCAGTTTTACGTTGCCGATATCACCCAGATGGAAACTGCCCTGCCCCCATTTGCCATGCTCTGCATTGGTGGGGTTCCAGTGGCCATGTGCCATTTTACCGGTATCGCCGCAATCGCCGTGTTCATGCAGGTGAACAGCTACACTTTTATTGGCTTTGGCAGGAACGGTTATTTCCAGTTCCATTTTTACTTTGTTGTTCACTTTATCAAACTTAACCGTACCGGAAACAGTGGTATCAGGATAAGTACCGCTAAGCGCAGCTTCTGCATGGTCGACAAGAGGTGCCGGAGTGGTGTCGGGCATATTGGAATGATGCATTGTGTCTGCTGATACGGCTACAGTGCCTGTATCATTTGTGTTATCGCCTTTACCTTCATTGTTGCAGGAGAAAAAAGGAGCAATGCCTATGGCCATACCTAAAAAAATAGCCATAGGCTTGTAAGAAGAATGTTTCATACGCGTTGATTTTTGTTGTATAGTTAAAGAGTTCAGGTCAGAAATTAAAGCCGGCCCTTAAACCCCAGAAAGCATTATTCATACCATCCTTTAACCATGCCTCATATTTTGCCTGCACATCAATCCCCAGCAAACGGATGCCGACGCCTGGTGAAAGAATAAAAGCCGAACCGGATGCACCACCTGTATAATTAGCTGCACCGCTTTCCATTTTCAAATATACGAACGGAGCAGGACGGAATTTCAATCCGGCGCGGATTGGAAACGCTTTCAAGGTGGAAGCATCATAATTTCCTTCCGGTTCGTGAACAGTTTTGCCATTGAATTGCATGTAACCTGCAGAACCGGTAATGCCGATCTTGCCGGGAAGACGGATATCCGCAGAAAGGCCTGCGCCAAATCCTTGCTTATGTGTGTCTTTAAAATCGCCTGCAGGCCAGCCGGCCTCTATATATGGACCAATGCCAAACCTTTTCAATTGGGCAGCAGCAGAAAAAGAGAACACAATAGCCAGCAACAGGGTTGCAAACAGATATCTCATACATAAGATTTATGCAGAAAACATGACAAACTTCCTGCCACGAGGCAAATGCATGGCACTAATACGCTTCTCGTGTGAAGGTTTATGGAAATTTTAATACACTGTTACCGTTTTACGTTCTTTTCATAGGTGGCGATCCAATCTTTCACCGTCACTTTTTTTGCCAGCTCTGCAATCAGCTTATAGGGTATATGCTCTGGTTTTTTAAACCGGATACAGCTTTTACCCATGTCCAGCTTGGCAGTACTATGCTTGGGATACTCTGTCGTAAACCATTTAAGCAATGCCGGATTTGAATAGAGCCCCATGTGATACAGAGCGATAAAGTTTTTCTGGGAAGCGATATTGATAAATGGCAGCGGTAAACCTGGATCACAATGATAACCGCCGGGATATAAAGAATGCGGCACCACATAACCCAGCATGCCATACGACATGGTTTCTTTAAATCCGTTGGGAATATTATTGATTATGGTATCACGCAGTTTATTCACTGCTTCTTTACGGTCTGCCGGCAATTCCTTTAAGTATTGCTCAGGAGTAGTGGCCTTTGAAGTCATAAAAAAAATGTGTGTTATACCATGTGTGGTGTAGTATTCTTTACATAAAAATAGTAAACTTCCGATTCTATCAAAGCACGGGGGAATAAATTCCCGTTAATACCCTTTTCAGGCCTGAAATATTGCAGAATTGCAGACTGGAATGAGATTTGCATAACTATTGCTACATGATACCTTCAATAGCCCTTGAAAGCCTCACTAACCTTTTATTATAACCTTAAACACCTTCCTTCCTTATCGTAGTCTTTTTATTTTTCTACCATAACCTGTTAAACAAACTAATATGAAAAAGAACATCCCGCTTTTATTCATTAGTATGTGCTTATCCTTTTCATTATTGGCCCAGGAAACCACCAATAGTGTTTCCGGCGGCCTTGTAGGCGCTGCTAATTATTCAAGGTTTAAAATAACTGATCGCGGCAGCTTGCCGCTCGAATCAAAATGGAAATGGGGATATGCAGCAGGCGTATTTCTTAATTTCCCTTTGGGAAATGTTGTTTCCATAGAACCTCAGGCTCTCTATTCCGTTGTAGGCTCCAAAGCGGAATTGAGCGGTATTGAGAGTCTCGATCAACAGCTCGGTTATCTTTCAGTTCCGCTCTTTATAAAATTCCATCTTGGTGAATATGTTGCATTGGCTTTAGGCCCTCAATTCGATTTTAAATTATCAGCCAAAGACAAATTAACTGATGTAAGCAACAAAGATGATTTCAAAAGCACCAGCATCGCCGGCACAGGTGGTATTGAGTTCTTCCCCCGCGGAAGAGTGACCATTTATGGGCGATACATACATGGCCTTACAAAAATTGAAGAGCCGAGCACAACTGCTCCTTATTTCTATAACCAGGGATTCCAGGCAGGTCTGAAGTTTAAACTTTTCGGAGGCAAAAAGAAAATAGCACCGCCGCCTCCACCAATGCCGCCACCAGCACCTGTTGATTCAGACAATGATGGCATTGTAGATTCGCTGGATAAATGCCCCAATCAGCCCGGCACTGCCAAATACAATGGCTGCCCCATTCCTGATAGCGATGGCGATGGTATCAATGACGAAGAAGATAAATGTCCGAACCAGGCTGGTATTGCCCGCTATAACGGTTGCCCCATACCTGACAGCGATGGAGACGGAATCAATGATGACCTGGATAAATGCCCGCAGGAAGCAGGCGTAGCACAATACAATGGCTGCCCTGTGCCAGACAGTGATAAAGACGGTATACCTGATTCTGAAGATAGATGTCCCAGCATTGCAGGTGTTCCTGAAAACGGCGGATGCCCTGCTATTCCGAAGTTCAATGCAACGAACATACAGTTTGTAACAGGCAAGGCAACGCTTACAGCAGCTTCCCTGCGCGAACTGACAGAGATCGTTGAATACATGAACAAATACAAAGAGATCAAACTGGAAGTAGCCGGACATACAGACAATGTAGGTAAAGCAGCTTCCAACCAGGTGCTTTCAGAAAAAAGGGCACAGGCAGTGAAAGCAGCATTAGTGAAAAGAGGCATAGCCAGTGACAGGCTTAGTGCGGTAGGATATGGCATGGACCAACCGATTGAAGACAACAGCACTGCTGCAGGAAGGGCAAGGAACAGAAGGGTTGAGTTTAAATTTAATCAATAACTTTTCCCTATATAAAGTCAAAAGCCGCTCTTTACCAGGGCGGCTTTTTTTTAGCACCTGTGGTATGGTACTATAATTGCGGCTCTTCCATAAACATTTGTATATGAAAACGCTTATCGTCTGCACAGATTTTTCTGCCCCTGCTCTTCATGCAGCCGAATATGCCTGTATGCTTACCAGGGAATACCCTTTTGAATACATCACGCTGTTGCATGCGCATCCGTTAATGGCTCATACTACGGCTTTACCCATCTCGGATTATGATCCTGATGCACCGGATAAAGCAGCTATGGAACAATTGAACCAGCTTCGTGAACAACTGCAACCGCTGGCAGGGAAAAAAGTGCTGATAAGAATGCGTACTGAAAATATATCCGTAGAAGAAAATATCGACAGGGTTTTCCGTGAAGAAAATGCCGATCTGGTTGTAGTAGCAAGCTCGCTCAAATCAAAACTGGAAGGATTGGTGATCGGCAGCAATGCCGCAAACATTTCACGCAACAGCATGCTGCCTGTCCTTATCATTCCTGAAAAAGCCAGGATACAACCTATCCGTAATATTCTGTTTGCTTATGATCTGAAAAGCATTTCACAGCCATCTTCAGTAAAAACACTGAAAGAAATACTCGACTTCTTTAATGTGCCTTTATCCGTATTGAATGTGGATCATAAAGACAAACATTTTACACCCGATACTCCGCAGGCTGTTCAGCAGCTCCATACAATACTCGACGGATACAAACCGGGGTACGCCTATATTGATCACCGGCATATAGCAGAAGGGATTTTGGAATATGCCTATAAAAACGATACTTCACTTATCATAACCATACCCAGAACACACAATTTCTTTGAACGCCTGTTCAAAAAAAGTGAGACCAGCAAGCTGATACATGAATCGGATATTCCCCTGCTCACGCTGCATGAATAGATCAGTCCAGGGCCGCGAGAACGGGGGTCGGTACTGTAGGTTTGATATGCACACGATAACGCAATACCAGATCTTCATTATAGAGAAGATATATCCATTGCACGGAAGGTGAAATAGCGATATACCTGTATTGCACGAGGTTGCCGCTGGAAGAAAATGGTTTAATCAATGCACTTGTAGAAGAAGTGTAAAGTGATTGGTCAAGAAACGGATTGGCACTAATATTTTTATCAGCCTTTAGGTTGCTGCTGACTAATTGGAACTGCAGGGTATCACCAACCCTTGCCTGCAGAATGCCGGTAGCAGGACTGTATTGCGCGATCTGGTACTTGACAAAAGCTCTTTGACGGAAAGGAGAATAGCGGAATTCAGGTATCAGTGGGGGATCAGTCATTAGCGCCCATGAAAGATCGTCGGGATAATGCTCACGGATAAATACTTCCGGTATGGTAAGAAAATATTGTTCGTCCAGATAGCGGACAAACTGATCGTTTCTATCCACATAACCGCTCGCCCAGGTAACATCAAGCAGATACCAGGCACTGTCTACATACACCGCATTCCAGCTATGGTTGGAACGGAAACGCTGTATGCGTTTGAATGTTTCTGTACGTGCATATCCATAAATCACTTCGGAACGGATGCCGGAAAAGTCACAAAGCGTTTTAAACAACCTGGCATAGCCATCACATACACCCTGTCCGTTTTCAAATACTGTTTCTGCCACTCTTTCATCGAGTGGCTTTAATGCGCTGGTGTCTTTATCGTCTATGAAATTGGGGTTGTTTTGCCTGGTAGAAGCCCTGGTTCTGTAAGCAATATTCTCCGTGATCCACCGGAAGATCGCCCTGGTTTTTTCCAGTTCGGTCGTATAACCTGCCGTGAGCTGTTGAGAAAGCTCCTTGAGTGAAGATGCTTTTACTGCTAAAGCATGTTGATCTACCCTATAGAAATCCATCTTGCGTGGTTGGGCAAGGGCGGACATTGTAAATGCCACACAACATCCTATCAGCAATAGTTTCATGATGAAGCTCTCTAAAATTACAAGGAAAGAAGCTGACCGCAAAAATTGAATAATGACCCGCCGGGTTAATTTAGAGGATGGTGCAGCATTCTGGAAGCGGGATTTGTCCCATTAAAACCCAAACGACTGCTTATGACAACACAAAATCAACCTGCCCGAGGCCTTTGGCCTGCTATCTTACGGGCCGGCCTTCTGGCCGGTACGCTTGATATCTCCTCTGCTTTTATCAAATACCTTATCGAAGGAAAAAAGAACCCGGAGATCATTCTCAAATACATCGCTTCTGGCGTTATGGGCAGGCCGGCTATGCAGGGCGGCTGGGATATAGCTGCCCTCGGGCTTTTACTGCATTATGTGATCGCTTTTATTTTTACCATAGTGCTCTTCTGGCTGTATCCCCGGTTAAAACTGGTACGCTTCCATCCCCTGCTCATTGGCGTACTATACGGTATTTTCACCTGGCTGGTAATGAACCTGATGGTGGTGCCTTACAGTAAAGTGCCAAAAGCAACCGGCCCGTTTAACTGGAACCAGGCAATCATCGGAGCACTGATACTGATCGTTTGTATCGGCATACCGGTTTCCTTCCTGGCCAGGAAATATTATCTTTATAAAAAATAGTGTACCTATGTCGCTTTTAAACCAGAAAAACAACAAAGACAAAAAGAAGGGAAATAAAAA